>JAGGUL010000053.1 GCA_021158525.1 Candidatus Hydrothermota bacterium
TCTGGGTGTTGTCGCCGGGCGTGAAACTGACAGTGAGGCCCGAAACAGGGCCTGTGAGGATCAACGTGTCCGCAGGAAGTTCAGGGCTGACGTAGTCCTGGAGACATCCCGCGATGTCGATGGGAAGGAGATAAAAGGTGTCGCCGTAGAATTCATCGGGCACTGCGAAGTTAAAATCGCCGTTTTCGTCGGTGTAGGCTCCGAAAAAATCGCTGAAGGCCGCCATCGCCGATGTGTCGTTTGCCCCGCGAGCGGCGAACACGGTGAGGCCTCCTCTGTCAGGGGGGATCGCAACCGTTCCGGATATCGTGAGGGACGAGTTAATCGGTAGTAGATGAAAGACGGCGGTATCAGGAGCGCCGGCGTCAAGGGCAATGAGAACGTAATCGCCACAGATGTAGCCGAGCTGACTGACGTCGACGACGCTCTCTATCTGTCCGTCGGCGCTCTCGTCACCGTCGAAGGGGCTTCCATCTCCTATCTGCAGCTTGCTCAGCAGGGGCTCGTCGGGATCGGCGGTGCCGTTGCCGTTCACATCGGCAAAGAGAAGTATTTTAACCTCTGCTCCCTCGCTCTCGGGCATCACTCTCACCAAGAGTGTGTCGCCGTAACCCAGGGTGGCCTCGTCGGAGCCGTTCAGAAGCAAATTGTGGGCTCCGTGGAGACAGGGGGCAACCAGGAAGATAAAAAAGACCTTGGCCGCATAATCCGAAAAAAACCTGTGCATCTTCGTCCTCCTTCTTTTAAGGCTAACCTATTTAATAACGGGCAGGGGTGGTAAAATCAACCTGATACACTCTTCCTGATTTCGGAACCGAAACCGCTGATTCGGGCGAGTTCCTGGTTTAAAATTTCAGCGTGTCGAGGAAGCCCAGGGTACTAATAATCAGGACCAGGATGATTGGCGATGTCCTTCTCGATACTCCCCTCGTGAGGGCGCTTTACCATGAAGGGTTCGAGGTCCACTACCTGACGTGCAGGGTTCCTTCAGAGATACTCGCGCGGAACCAGCACGTCTCTCGGCTATTCAGAAGGGAAGATTACCGGTTTTTCGAGCTGCTGAAGAGGGTGAGGGAGAACAGATATCACGCCCTATTTGACTTCATGCACAACCTGTGGAGCATGACGCTCACGGCTTTTTCGGGAGCGGATATAAGGGCTGCCATAACGAAGGACGATGCGATTTTTCCCTATAATTTTAAAATCGCACCGCCTTACGAGGAGAAGCCCTATTCCGTTTTTCACAGGCTGGAGTTCCTGAGAGCGCTGGGGATGGACCCGGAGGGCTTCTCCGTCGGTCTCGAGTTCCCTGTTCCCGAGGATGTGCTGAGAGCCATGGAGGGAAGGCTCCGCGAGGCGGGATGGGAGAGAGGGGAATTTCTCGTTGCGGTTCACGCCGACCCCAAATCGCCGGTGCGGAATTGGCTTCTGGACAGGTTTCTCCGGGTATCGGAGATGCTTGTCGACGAATTCGAGGCGCGGGTGCTATTCATCTGGACTCCCGATAAGAAAGGGATGCTTGAGATGGCGCTTGCCTCCGTGAAAACGGAGAATGTATCCCTCGCTCCTCCCACGGAGACCCTCAATCACCTCGGGGCACTTCTGCGGCAGGTCGACCTTTTCTTCGGGATGGACTCCGGACCGAGGCACATAGCCATTAGCCAGGGGACGCCGACCTTCGCCATATTCACCCACGCGTCGCCAGCTGGATGGACCCCTCCCGACGACCCGAAGCACGGTTATATCTCAAAGGGATTGCCCTGCCAGCCCTGTGGAAAGCCGCGATGCCCTTTGGGTACCTACGAGTGCCTCAAAGCCCTATCGGCCGAAGAAGTTTATGGACGGCTTCGTGAATTCATAAAGAGGGTTTTGAAAAAGTAGATCACTTTTTCTTCTTTTTGCTCCGCCTTCTTCTCCTGCTCGATGCCTTCTCCACCTTGATCTCGCCGGTCACGGGAATCCCTTTGGGAGGCACGGCCTGACCGCGGGGCGCCGCTGTGGCCGACGCTGCTGCCGGCTTGTAAGTCCTTATCCTGTCGCGGTATTTTCTCGGCATGGTCAGCTTCGGCACCTGGAGGCGGAACAGCTTCATTATCGTCTCGTTTCTGATCCTGGTGAGCAATTCGTCGAAGAGCTTGTAGCTCTCCTGCTTGTACTCCATAAGGGGGTCTTTGTTGCCGTAAGCCCTGAGGAAAATACCTTCCTTGAGATGGTCCAGGGCGTAGAGATGTTCTCGCCAGGCCGTATCCAGGGTGGTAAGGAGGGCTATCCTCTCGTATTCCCTCATCTTCTCGTCACCGAAAGCTTCCTCCCTCTCCCTGTAATGGGCCTCGACTTCCTCCCTTATCTTCTTCCTCAGCTCGTCCTTCGTCTGGGCTTCCTCCAGGGAAGAGAAGTCCGATAGGAAGAGGAAAGCGAGCTCCGCCCTCATGCCGCCGATGTCCCACTCGCTCTTCTCAGTGCCGGGGGCAAATCCCTCGATCTTCTCGTCTATGATCTCGTCCACGTATTCGCCGAGTATGAGCTCCCTGAGATCGGCGCCGTCCAGTATCTCGTTCCTCAGGTTGTATATAACTTCCCTCTGTCTGTTCATGACGTCGTCGTACTCGAGGAGTCTCTTCCTTATCTCGAAGTTCTGCATCTCGACCCTCTTCTGTGCGTTCTCCAGGGCTCTCGTCACCAATTTCGACTCGATGGGGCCTTCGTCCTTGTTACCTCCGAACCTTTCCATGAGCTCCATTACTTTATCCGAGCCAAAGAGCCTCAGAAGGTCGTCCTCCAGCGAGAGGAAGAAGCGGGAGGAGCCGGGGTCTCCCTGTCGGCCGGAACGGCCACGGAGCTGGTTGTCTATCCTACGTGCCTCGTGCCTTTCCGTTCCTATCACGTAGAGTCCACAGGGAATGCCCTTCTTAATGCACTCCTTGGGGTCCTCGGGGCAGGTGACCCCGGGAGTGGGGTTTGGCGTGTTGATGGCGCATTCCTTCGCTTTGACCACGCCCTTGCCCAGCTTGATGTCGGTACCCCTTCCCGCCATGTTGGTGGCGATGGTCACTGCGCCGAACTGGCCCGCACGGGCCACGATGTGGGCTTCCTTCTCGTGGTGCTTGGCGTTCAGCACCTGATGGGGAATGCCCTTCCTTTTGAGGAGCCGAGAGAGGAGCTCCGACACCTCCACGGAGGTGGTCCCGACGAGGATCGGCCTTCCCACCTTGTGCCACTTGACTATCTCCTCGATGACGGCCTCGTATTTCTCCTTTTTCGTCTTGAAGATGAGGTCGGGGTAGTCAATTCGCCTTATGGGTTTGTTGGTGGGGATCGTGACGACGTCAAGCTTGTAGATCTCCCAGAACTCCCCGGCCTCGGTGGCCGCAGTTCCCGTCATCCCGGCGAGCTTCTCATACATCCTGAAGTAATTCTGTATGGTAATTGTCGCCAGAGTCTGGGTCTCGGCCTGAATCTTGACCCCCTCTTTCGCCTCCACTGCCTCGTGGAGGCCGTCGGACCACCTTCTGCCCGGCATGAGCCTGCCCGTGAACTCGTCGACGATGATTACCTTCCCGTCCATCACCACGTAGTCCACGTCTTTCTCGAAGAGCGTGTAGGCCTTGAGAAGCTGCCTTATGGCGTGGATCTTGTCGGTCTTCTCGGCGTATTCCCTGTAGATCTTTTCCTTCTCGTAGAACTTTTCCCTGGGGAGGAGATCGTCCCTGGCGTCGATCTCGGAGATGGCGGTTGCGAGGTCGGGGAGGAGGAAGAGCCCCTTTTCCCTTTTCTGTATCTCCTGTCTGCCCTTTTCGGTGGGATCAACGCTGTTGGATTTCTCGTCGACGACGTAATAGAGCTCCTCGTCGAGGTCCCGTAGTTTCTTTTCCTTCATGAGCTCGAGCTCGATCTTGTCCACGAGCTTCATGAGGCCCGGTTCCTGAAGTATTTTGAAGAGCCTCTTGGACTTGGGGGCGCCCCTCTTGACCTGGAGGAGCTTTATAGCTGCGTCGTGGTGCTTGCCCTCCTTGAGGAGCCTCTCGGCTTCGGTGAGCAGTTTGCTTATCAGGAGCGTCTGTTTCCTGACCAGATCGCTGACATATGGCTTGACCTGTCGGTACTGTTCCACCGAGGAATGCTCGACTGGCCCCGAGATGATGAGGGGAGTTCTCGCCTCGTCAATGAGGATCGAGTCAACCTCGTCGATAATGGCGTAGTAATGACCCCTCTGGACCCGGTTCTCGGGGTCGAAGACCATATTATCCCTCAGGTAATCGAAGCCGAACTCGTTGTTAGTGCCGTAAACTATGTCCTTGGCATACTCGGGCTTTCTATCCTGGGGCGTCATTCCTCCCTGGATAACGCCCACTGAGACTCCAAGAGTCTCGTAGACCGGTCCCATCCATTCCCTGTCGCGGCGGGCCAGGTAGTCGTTCACCGTGACAAGGTGGACGCCGGAGTTCTTTATCCTTCCTATGAGCGCATTGAGGTAGAGGGGCATCGTGGCCACCAGGGTTTTTCCCTCTCCCGTGGCCATCTCCGCGATCTTTCCCTGGTGCAGGACGATTGCACCCAGAAGCTGGACGTCGAAGGGGATCATGTCCCACTCGTAGGTCTCTCCGGTCACAGTCCACTTCTTGCCCACGAGCCTGCGAGTTGCCTCCTTGACCAGAGCGAAGGCCTCGGGCATCACGCTGTCGGGGTTCTCTCCGTCCCTGAGTCTGGCTTCAAATTCCTCTGTTTTTTTCAACAGGTCCTCGTCGGATAGGGCATGGTAAGTCTCGTAAATGCGGTTTATCTCGTGGACGACGGGCCAGAGTTTTTTTAAAATTCGCTCATTTCGAGTGCCTACAACTTTTTCTACGATAAACTTAAACATTTCTTTTCACGCCTCCGAAGGTGGAATTCATCATAATATACCCTTGTGTCGGCCATCAGTCAAGGGCAGGGGAGTCTCAGAAAAGGCTTCCTCCTGCCTTAATGCCGAAGTGCCTGAAAGCCAGTTCAGTGGCAACCCTTCCCCTCTGTGTTCTCTTTATGAAGCCCTCCCTGAGGAGATAGGGCTCATAAACTTCCTCTATGGTCTCGGGCTCTTCGCCCACGGCGAGCGAGAGGGTCTTTATCCCGACGGGACCTCCGTTGAACTTCTCAATGATGGCGAGGAGGATCTTCTTGTCCATCTCGTCGAGGCCTCTCTCGTCCACCTCGAGCCTTTCCAGGGCGAAGTGAGCTATCTCGAGGGTGATGATTCCGTTGCCCTCGACCTCGGCGAAGTCCCTGACCCTTCTTAGAAGCCTGTTTGCGATTCTGGGAGTGCCGCGGGAGCGCGCTGCTATTTCCCTCGCGCCCTCGTCGGTGATCTCCACATCCAGAAGACGGGCCGATCGTTTAACGATGAGCGATAGCTCCTCAACGGTATAGAAATCAAGCCTGAAGCTCATCCCGAAGCGGGCGAGGAGGGGGGAGGTTATCATTCCCGCCCTTGTCGTTGCTCCTATCAGGGTGAAGGGAGAGAGGTGCAGCTTTATTGATTGGGCTCCCGGTCCCTTGTCGATCACTATGTCGATCCTGAAATCCTCCATGGCCGAGTAGAGGTATTCCTCGACGGTTCGGGGCAGCCTGTGGATCTCGTCGATGAAGAGGATGTCGCCCTTCTTCAGCCCCGTGAGCAGTCCTGCCAGGTCAGCAGGCCTCTCTATGACCGGCCCCGACGTGGATTTTATGTCGACCCCCATCTCGCGGGAGAGTATGTATGCAAGGGTCGTCTTGCCGAGGCCGGGAGGGCCATAGAAGAGAACGTGGTCCAGCGCCTCACCCCTTCTTTTGGCGGCCTCCGCAAAGACCCTGAGGTTTTCCTTGAGCTTAGTGTGGCCTATGAATTCGTCGAGGGTCTTTGGCCTCAGCGCCCTGTCGAATTCCAGCTCGTCTATCTGCGGTTTGGGATCAGTTATCCTCATTTTCCGCCTTCCGCGACAACGCCGTCTTTATGATCTCCTCGAGAGGAGCTCCTTCCTCTATTCTCTTGCTGGCCCTTTTCAGGGCATCTTTCGCCTCTTTTTCCTTCAACCCGAGGGCCAGCAGGGCCTCTAATGCTTTCTTCCGCGATTCATCAGCCCGGCTCTCCTCCCTTATCTTTTCCCTCAAGGAGGGGATTTTCCCGCCGAGCTCGAAAGCTATTCTCTCGGCGCGCTTTCTTCCTATTCCCCTTATGGAAGCCAGAAGATCCAGATTTCCCTCCGATACAGCTTTCAGAAGCTCCTCAGCCGTCGTTCCCGATAGCACACGGAGGGCGAGGCCTGGCCCGACGCCGGGCAGTTTGAGGAGTTCCCTGAACATCGTCCGGTCTTCCTCGCTTATAAAGCCATAAAGAAGGGCTTCTCCCTTATAAAAATAGGGGTGAATGTAAAGCCTGACTTCTTCATTATTTTCCGGCAGCCGCTCATAGGTGCTGATGGGAATGTGAATTTCAAATTCGATTTCGGAGTCGCCGACCGAAAGGGCAAGGTTGACGAGCACCGGGCTTTTTTTAGTCAGTTTTCCTTTAAGCGAGAAGATCATTTTCCTTCAAAACGAGAGTCAGGGCCACGGCCAGGGCATCCGTTATGTGGTCCTGGAGGTTGCTTTCCTCGATTCCCAGGATTTTTCTCACCATATAAGCTACCTGTCCTTTGGATGCCCTGCCGTTCCCCGTGACGGCGAGTTTCACAGCCGTCGGAGAGAATTCGGCTATCCTGACTTTTTTCCTGTGGAGGGCGAGCAACGTCACGCCCCGCGCAGCCCCGAGGAGGAGGGCAGAATTGACGTTTTTATGATATATCACGCTCTCGAGGACGGCCCAGGATGGATGGTGAGTCTCAAGCAGCCGATCGATCGCATCGTAGATCTCTGAGAGCCTCTCGCTCAATTCTCCCCTTCGGGTTTTCACCACTCCATAATCCAGCACTTTCAGGTCCCCGTCGATGAGGCCAAAGCCCGTGGCAGAGAGCCCCGGATCTATTCCCAGAACCTTCACGATGCTTCCGAGAAAGCTTTTAGGGTCTCGTCGGGTATGTCAAAATTGGAGTAGACGTTCTGGACGTCGTCCTGATCCTCGAGGGCCTCAATCAGCCTTAAAAGCTGTTCGGCCTTTTTCGCCTCGACTTTTACCTGCGACTTGGGCAGCATGGTCACCTCAGCCTGAGTGTAAGGGATTTTTTTCTCATCGAGGGCCTTTTTGACGTTTTCGAAATCCTTGGGAGACGAGATTATCGTGTAGCTGTCCTCCTCGACCTTGACGTCCTCCGCGCCGGCGTCCAGGACCACCTCCAGGATCTCGTCCTCGGAGACGGCTTCCCTGTCGACGTAGATGACGCCCTTTTCCTCAAACTGCCAGGCGACGCTGCCGGCACCTCCCATGTTCCCTCCGTATTTCGTGAATATGTGCCTTATCTCGCCGGCAGTCCTGTTCTTGTTATCAGTGAGAGCAACCACCATTATGGCCGCTCCACCGGGTCCATAGCCCTCGTAAACGACCTGTTCGAAAGCCTGTCCCTCGAGCTCACCGGTCCCCTTCTTTATAGCCCTCTCGATGTTGTCCCAGGGCATGTTGTAGCTCTTGGCCTTTTCTATGGCCATCCTGAGCCTCGGGTTGAATTCGGGGTTGCCGCCCCCCATCCGGGCCGCCACCATTATCTCCCGGATCAATTTGCCAAAAATCTTGCCCCTCTGAGCGTCTACCTTTGCCTTCTTGTGCTTTATCTGCGCCCACTTGGAATGTCCTGACATCTTTTCACCTCCTCGGGTCTTTGCATAAATAGTATAAAAGAGTTTGCAGTGCTTCGCAAGATGAGGCACATAGACTTGAACCTTTGACCCCTTTAAGTTTATCTTTATGGGTGCATGAAGGTGAGGAGAAAATCTGATATAGTGGTGGTTCTTTATGTCTTTTTGACGGCGGCATTATGGCTTCTTTTCCTCGCCCTGAGCGGCCTTTTTGATCCCTCGGAGATCATCTCTATAGCGACTTCTCCCGTCTTTCTTTTCGGCCTTTTCTTCTTTGTATTTCTGTATTTTCTGTCCTACAGGAGATTGCTTTTCAGAAAAGGCACGAATAATTACAAAAAGATGTCGCTTTTTGCCACTTACTTCTTTCTCCAGGGCCTTTTGATCCCGGGAACCGACCTTCTGAGTCCCCGACTTCCCGAAGGAGTTCATTTCTGCAGGGAGATGATACTGAACGGATGGCTTATAGGCTTTTCCCTTTACCTCATACTGGGATTTTTGACCCTGCTGTCCCTGGTGGTTTTTCTGTCGGGAACGGAATACTTCACGGAGAGTTTCAGCTTCAGGGCACAGATGATGATTTTCAATACGTCCCTTGCTGGAGCAGTGATCTTTCTCATAGCTGTGCTTGTGGTCAGCATATCTCAAGAGGCCTTCGAGCGAAACGTGAGGAGGGCTCTCAATAACGTTTCAAAGATGTCGCTTCTGACCCTAAAAGCACTGGACAGGGGGGATCCTGACGGGGAACTTGTAACGGAATTCAAGGATATTTACAGGGAAATAAAGATCGGACAGAGGGGATATCCTTATCTCATTGACACGTCGGGTATGGTGTTACTGCACCCAACCTACGAGGGAATGAACGTCAAAAGCCTCATAGACCCAGTTACGGGAAGGAGGTTTATTGAGGAGATAATAAGCATGAAGGAGGGCTGGATTGAGTATTATTGGGAGAAACCCGGTAAGGAAGGGTATTACAAGAAGATAGCCAGGTTTGTCTACTACAGGCCGAGGGGTTATATCGTCGTTTTCTCCGTGTACAAGGACGAGCTTTTTTCGTGGCTCTTCGCCATATCCAGAAAGGTCATGATCATCGCACTCATATTTATCTCCCTGGCCTACGTGGCCGGTATCGCCTTCTCAGGCGTCCAGGCTCGCGCCCTGGGGAAGGTCCTTACTGGCATAGGGAGGATTTCCCAGGGTGACTTTAGCGTGAGGATCGAAGCCCGCGGCAATGATGAGATCTCTGTCATAGGAAGGGGCATAAATTATCTTGCAAGCAACCTTCAGAAAAAGAGAGAAGAGGCCGAAAGGTACTCCTCTCTCATCTCCAGGTTTTACGATGAAGGGCTGAGGCTTCTCGAGTCGAGTTCCCCGGAGGAGGCCATGGAGAGATTTCGGAGCGCTCTTATCGGTTCCTTGAACCTGAGAGAGGTCGTGTTTTTCATGGAGAAGCCAGAGGGACTGATGTCTCACTTGGATGTCGAGAGGCTTGTTAAAAAGGGGATAGTCAGAATTGTGGACGGGAAGTCCATCTGCGGCGGGCGAGACCCGGGCGAAGAGGGAGGAATAATATTCCCGTGCGAGATGGAATTGGAGGGCAGGCCGGAGAGAGGGCTTTTAATGCCGGTTGTTATCGAGGGAAAAACGAGGGGAGTCGTTTTCGCAGTCCCCAAAGACGACGTCCTTCCCGGCGAGGCCGAGAAAAAGCTCCTGGGTTCCTTTGTCACCTTTCTCTCATCCCTCACTGAGAGGTTGCTTTACTCTCGAAACCTCGAGGCCCTCATAGAAAAAGGGACCAGGGAGCTCGAGCTCTCCCAGAAGAAGTTCAAGATCCTTTACGAGAGGGCTTCCGAGGGCATATTCCTTTACAACCTCAAAGAGGACAGGATTCTGGATGCCAACAGCAGGTTTCTCGAGATGATGGAGATGGATGAGGATGACCTTAAAGAGGCCGATACGCTGGCTTTTATCCACCCCGATGAAAGGGAGAAGGTGGAAGAGTACACCAGAAAAAGGCTGGAGGGAGACTATGAGGCCGCGCCGACGAGCTATACCACCGTCTTTATCTCAAGGAAAGGAAAGCCCATTCATGTCAGGCTCTCTCTCGCTCGGCTGGACGACGAGTTTAATTACGTCGTTATCGTCACGGATATAAGCGAGCTTGTCAGGCTGCAGGAGCAGCTGGAGAAGGCCAACGCAGAGCTGGCAGAGAAGGCCGTCAGGGACCCCCTCACCGGCGCTTTCAACAGGAGAAAGCTCTTTGATGTCCTTGAGGCCTGTCTTAAGACGGTAGGGGAGGGGCGGTCTATAAGCCTGATAATGGCCGACCTCGACGGTTTCAAGGAGATCAACGACAGATACGGGCATCAGGTAGGGGATTTCCTTCTCCGCTCCGTTTACCGTACTTTTCAGAATTATGTCAGGGATGAGGACTGGATCTTTCGCTATGGGGGCGATGAGTTTATCATTTTGCTCCCCGAGACGGACAAGGAGGCGGGCAGAATCGTGGCCGAGAGGTTGCGGATTGCCCTGGAAAAGAAAGAACACTATTACAGGAGAGGTGCTGAAGGGGGATCTCCCCTCGCCCTTGTGGTTACGGCCAGTTTCGGGGTTTCCTCTGCTCCCCAGGATGCCCGTGAGCCTGAAAAATTGATAGACAGGGCTGACAGGGCCATGTACAGGGCAAAGAAAAAGGGGGGTAACAGGATCTGCCTGTATGACACCGGCGTGACCGGCATGTCGTGCTCCTGAGCTGTTCCATGAGAATCAGCGAAAAAGTCTTGGAAAAAATAAAGAGCGCTCCCGCCAGGCCCGGCGTCTATATGTTCCGGGGCAAAAGGGGGTATCTTTACATAGGCAAGGCAAAGAGTTTGAAAGATAGGCTTTCCAGCTATATCAGCTCCTCACCGGGGCCACGCATTTCCAGGGTGCTTAAATATGCCATTGACCTCGAGTATTTCGTGACCTCCTCCGATGCGGAGGCCCTCCTCCTTGAGGCCAATTTCATCAAGCGTTATCAACCCCGCTACAACGTCAGGCTCAAGGACGACAAGAAGTATCCCTATCTCAAGATCACCGTGGGCGAGACATACCCGAGGATCTACCCCACGAGAGATCTAAGAGATGACGGCTCTGTTCTCTTCGGGCCCTATGCCAGTGCCGGTGCGATGAGGAGGACTCTCAGGACGGTCAGGAAGCTCTTTCCCCTGAGGACCTGCAAGTACAAGCTCCCGTCGAAACGCAGGATCTCTCCCTGCATCGATTATTACATAGGGAAGTGTCTGGGACCCTGTCTGCCTGACTTCCCCGTTGAGAAATACAGAGAGGCGGTGGATGGACTTGTGGAATTCCTCTCGGGCAAAACCGATAAAGTTGTGAAGAGACTCGAGGAGGAGATGAGAGAAGCAGCGCGAAAATTGGAGTTCGAGAAGGCCGCTTTCATAAGGGACCAGTTGCTCGCCGTCAGGGAGATACTCAGGGATCAGAGCGTTGTGATGCCGGGGAGGGGCAACAAAGATGTGGTCGCCTTTGCGCTGGGAGGCAGAATTGCCCTCGCCCTGATCCTTCAGGTCAGGGGAGGAAAGGTGGTGGGAAAAGAACATTTTGTGCTTAATTCAGGCGGTGAGGAAGAAGAGAAGGAGATCGCGAGGGCCTTTGTCAATCTCTATTACACTTCTTCGGCTCTTCCCGCCGAGGAAATAGTCCTCAGTCCCCTTCCGGAGGAGGCCGGTCTTCTGGAAGCCCTGCTTGCGGAGAGGACTGGTAAGAAAGTAACCCTGAGGGAGCCTTCCCGCGAAGAATTATCCCTCTACAGGATGGCCGTGGAAAACGCCTCTAGGCTGCTTGAGGAGGAAATGACATTGAAGGGCACTGCTCACCTTTATCCCTCTTCCCTGATGGACCTGCAGAAGGCTCTGGAATTGACGAAAGTTCCTCTCAGAATAGAGGCCGTCGATATATCGCAGCTTTTTGGGAAAAATCCCGTGGGTTCCGTTGTGGTATTTCTAAGGGGCAAGCCGGCCAAGAGCGAGTACAGGCGTTTCAGGATAAAGGGCGTAAAGGGCATCGATGATTTCTCCATGATCGAGGAAGTGGTCAGACGGAGGCTAGGGAGGCTCAAAGAGGAGGGAAAACCCTTCCCCGATCTCTTTCTGATCGACGGTGGGGCTGGCCAGCTGGGAAGGGCGCTCAAAGCTGCTTCGGAGGTCGGCGCGGAGGACATAGCCTTCGTGGCCATTGCAAAGAGATTTGACGAGCTTTATCTCCCCGATGGGAGGAGGATAATGCTCCCCAGGCGGTCTCAGGCTCTGAGGTTGCTTCAGCGCATTCGGGATGAGGCGCACAGGTTTGCCATCAGCTATCATCGTAATCTCAGGAGAAAGGAGGGTCTCCTCTCCTTTCTGGACGGAATACCGGGTCTCGGCGAGAAGAAGAAAATGGCGCTTCTGAACTACTTCGGAAGCATTTCCCGCCTTCTTTCCGCTTCCAAAGAGGAAATTGCCAGAGTCGAAGGTTTTGGCCCCAAAACGGCTGAGAGGCTTTATTCCCTGTTACATCCTGATTGATCTATAGTTTCAGCAGCCGGAAGTTTATTTCTCTCCCGCCGACCTTCAAGGTGCCGAAGTAAATTCCGCTTCTTTCTGGCAGAGGGCCGATGTTCAGTTTGATCCTGCCGGGTCCACGGGTTCCGAAGTTTTCTCCATAGATTTTCCTTCCCGTGGCGTCGAAAAGCTCCATTTCGATTGGGGTGGGCCTTTCAAGTTGAAGGACGAAGTAAGACGATTTTCCCCTCACAAATCTCGAGGAGAAGGCCGAAGCGGCTTGCTCCTCGACGGAGGTCGTGGCCGAAGCAGAATATCTATAACCTGTTCCTCCCTCCGAGGCGAGGCCCATTGCTATAAGCACTGCTCTGTCGAAATCGACTCCGAATCCGGCGAAGTTCTCCTCGCCGTTCTGAATGGAATCGAGAGGAATGTCGACGACCGTCGTCTCGGCACCCAGGAGGAGTACCCTGACCCCGAAAATACTGTTATCTGACCCATCGAAGGAGATCGACAGCGTGTCGGCCCCATTGGAAAAGGATATGTAATCGGCAGCCCAGTGATTTACGTTTGCATTTACAGGGCCCACCGGGTAAGAGGTGTGATTGCCGGAGAGGTGGAAAGGAGGCAGGTTGAAGGTCGTGTAGCCGTAGATGCTGTCATCATCGAGGAAGTTGGCGGTGACCCAGTTTTTGAAGACATCGCTGAAAGTGGCGCCGAGCCCGAGGTTTTCGAGGACATCGTCTATTCCTGCGATCCCGTTCAGGGTGTCGGCAACCACTGCCGTCAAGGTCGAGGGGCCTCCGTAATGCTCGGACAGATAGGTGAAGAAGAGCATGGTTTTGATGTAGTCATCCCACTGGTTATTCCAAGATGTCAGGTCGTTATCGGGGTTGTTGTAAAAGCCAGTTATGGGGTCTGGAAGCCCGTAGAGGACCATGGCGTACTCGGCGCACCCTTCGTCCACCCAGGATTCCTCGTCCTGATCGTGATTCCAGTGAATCATGTGTTCGAACTCGTGGGATAGGACGCTGAGCCTCGAATGGGAAGCTGGCTGTCCCGGATAACAGCTCATGTAGAACATCTCCATCTCGTTGGAATGATATCCGTAGAGGGGGAAAGCGATGCTGTCGGGGAGTTCGTTCAGGGGGTCGAAGTATCCGTCGAATACGCTTCCTCCGAAGGACCCCATGTCGTAATAGAATATCACGATCCTTGGGTCGCCGTCGAAATCCGGCGGAGCCCCGAAGTAGGTGCTGTCCATCTCGAAGATGCCCCTGGCCGAATCGGCCAGTGTGGCGACATCGAACCTGTAGATAATTTCGGCCACATCGGAGGAGTCCATGTGGACATTCCACTCCTCATCGTCGACGAATACATAGCAGTGTTCTCCGACACCCCGACAGGTGGCGGATATCTGAACCTGCTCAGGGGGCATGGATGTTAGGTCGAGAGCCCAGAAACTAAAGGTATCGCCGGGAGAGAAGGGCGGTCCCGAGGGATTCATCAATTCTAAACGGGGTTTCTCTATGGAACCGTGAAGGCTTTTTACCAGGTCGCTCGCACAACGAGCTGAATTAAGGGAAAAAACGAGGCTTATCAGCAATCCTGGAAACATTTTAATCCTCCTTTTGAGCCCACAATTATAAGGCAAAGGCTTATTGGTTGTCCCTGAGTTCTGGAAACCTCATCGGTGGTGCTTGTCTACCTCTGCGTTATAATAAGAGCCGAGGAGGAATTCAAAATGATACGTTTTAAAGGGTTCTTATTCGCGTTTTTTCTGCTATTCCTGGCAGGATGTGGAGTGGAGGAGAGCGGTCAGGAGGGCGGGCATATAGGAAGCTGGGCCTACCAGTTACAGGGGGCCGATCCCTATGAGATAGGACGTTCTGGATTCAAGCTCGTCGTCACGGATTATTCCAGGGATGGGACAGAAGGGGAGAGGTACTCCCGAGATGAGATCGATGCCCTCAGGGACGAGGGAGTTATCCCCATAGCCTACATAAGCGTCGGCGAGGCAGAGGACTACCGTTTTTACTGGCAGGAGGAGTGGCTCAGCCAACCTCCCGATTGGCTCGGACGCCAGAACCCCGAGTGGGAGGGAAATTACGAGGTACGTTACTGGAATTCAGAGTGGAAAGGTATTCTTTTCGATTATCTTCGCAGAATAGAGGAGGAGGGATTTGAAGGCGTTTACTTGGATAAAATAGATGCCTTTGAGTACTGGAGCGATCCTGAAAACGGCGAGGGCTTTTGCCTGTCCAGGGAGGAGGCCGCCGTGCGGATGATATCTCTGGTCCTGGAACTCCGCGATTACCTTAAAGGTCTGCACGGAGACAGCGACTTCTATTTCATGCCTCAGAACGGGGAGGAGATACTGGATTTCGATTCAGCCGGCATGTATTTGGAAAACATCTCCGGGATCGGAGTCGAGGACCTGTTTTACGACGGGACGGAGCCCCAGCCCGAGGACGAGGTCAGTTTTCGTACGAACTATCTGGGGCGTTTCAGAGACGCAGGCAAGCTGGTTCTTTCGGTGGATTATGTGGACGACGGGAGCGGCGTTGTCGGCGAGAACCTCTTGAGAATAAAGAACTACAGAGATAGAGCGCTGGCTTTGGGGTTTCTCCCTTACGCGGCCAGGAGCGATAGGGCCCTCGATGAGCTCAACGTGATCGACGGCATTCAGCCGTGATCTAACCCGTCGATTTCCTGAAGGTTTCCCAGATCCTTTTTATTTCCCTTGAAATCGGATTGTCCCCCATCTCTATGACCGAGAGGCCCTTCAATTGTGCCTCTGTCATCACCGGATCAAAGGGTATGCGCCCGAGATAGGAGATTCCCTTCTCTTCGAGGAACTTCTCGATTTCAGTAGTCTTCTCCGGATTGAGGTCGTACTTGTTGATTATGACGAAGGGCTTCACTCCGAAATGGTCCATGAGGTCCAGTATTCTCTTCATGTCGAAGAGACCGCTCTGGGTCGGCTCAGTCACTATGATCCCGTATTTTAAGCCCGAGAGGGTCGAATTGACCGGGCAGCCCGTTCCCGGAGGACCGTCAATTATCAGGTAATCGGTTCCGCCGGTCTGAGCCAGAAACAGCGCCTGCTTGCGGATTATTGTCACGAGCTTGCCGGAGTTCTCCTCTCCTACCTCGAGCATGCCGTGGACCATTTTGCCGTAGCGCGTTTCCGAAACGTACCAGTACCCGGCCACGGTGTCTCGCATCTCGATGGCCTGAACGGGACATAGATGATAACACAGGGTGCAGCCCTCACAGGCCGTCGGATCGACGACGAAGTTCTCATCTATGGCATCGAACCTGCAGTTGACCCTGCAGATATCGCAGTAGGTGCACTTGTCGAGATCTATATAGGCTCGCTTCATCCCCAGAAACTCTGTTTTCTGCAATACGTGGGGTTTCAGGAGGATGTGAAGGTCCGGCGCGTCTACGTCGGCGTCTGCTATCGTCACGTTTCCTGCGAGGCTTATGAAAGCCGCTGTCAAAGAGGTTTTGCCGGTGCCGCCTTTTCCGCTTACGACCGCGAACTCTATCATAGCTCTTTCCCTATTTGCTCGAAAAGATCCCTGAATGCCTTCTTCCATCTTTCGTCGAGCTCGTATAGCGGGATCCCGCGCGCATATGCCTCGGCTATGTTCTTGTCGAAGGGTATCTTGAGGAGCACTTTTGTCTCTGTTTCCATCGCATATTTTTCCACTTCCTCGTCGCCTATGCCGTACTTGTTGATGACTATTCCGTGGGGTTTCCCGAGTTTTTTGACGACCCCGTGGGCTATCTTCAGGTCATAGAGGCCGAAGGGCGTGGGCTCCGTGACGAGGAGGACATAGTCGGCGTCTCTCACCGCCTCCACCATGGGGCATGAGGTTCCTGGAGGGGAGTCTATGACCGTTGTCTCTGAGTTCTCCGCTTTTTCCTTGACGATTTTTATAAGCGATGTGGTCGTTATCTCACCTATGTTGAGCCTGCCTTCGAAGAAGTGAATGTCACCGCGCCAGCCTTCTCTGATGATCCCGATAGGCCTTTGCACTTCGTAAAGGGCTTTCTGGGGACAGAGAATTGTACATGCCCCGCAGCCCTTGCAGAGCTCGTCGAAAACCACGAGTTGCTTGGTGTTGGCGAAAGCGAAGATGGCGTTATAGGCACAGACATCCTGGCAGACCCCGCAGAAGTCGCATTTGTCGAGGATCACCCTGGGGACCGGGAGAGAAGCCATATATTCCTTTTCGATCTGGGGCTTGAGGAATATATGGGCATCCGGTTCCTCGACATCCAGGTCGAGAAACTGAGCTCTCCCCCCTATGGAGAGGGCAAGGCTGACAGAAACTGTAGTCTTCCCTGTGCCTCCCTTACCGGAGGCAACGGCTATTTTCATATTTGACCTGATTTCTTAGAAGAAGGGACCTCCGCCCCGGCCGAAACCGCCTCCGCCGCCTCTGCCAAAGCCGCCTCCGCCACCTCTTCCGAATCCACCGCCTTTGCCGCCTCTGCCGAAGCCGCCTCCGCCGCCTCTTCCGAATCCACCGCCTTTACCGCCTCTACCAAAGCCGCCTCCGCCGCCTCTTCCGAATCCACCGCCCCAGCTGCCCGGAGGGGGACCACCCGTGCCGGGTGGTGGAGCCTGAGTTGCCGCTGGAACTAATTCTCCCCTCTTGAAGGCCTCCACCGCCTGTCTCACTGTACCTGAGACACCGGTCAATATCTGTATTCCCGCTGCCCCAAGGGCCTGGGAGGCATTGGGCCCAGCGTTTCCCGTTATGACGTGACTCACGCCGAGGGAAGCCAGAAATTGAGCAGCCATGATTCCAGCCCCTGAGGCAGCCTGGGCTGCCGGGTTGGGATGGCTCTCGTAATTCAAAGTGTCGGTATCCACCACGACGAAGTACATCGCTCTGCCGAGCCGTGGATCGACGGGCGAGTCGAGATCAGGACCCGACGAAGTCACTGCTATTCTCATTTGGTTTCACCTCTCTTCTCGAGTGTCTCGAGCCGTTTGATCATCTCTTCGATCTGTCCCTTCAGTCTCTCAAGGTGCTCCCTTAGAGACTTTACATCCCCTGTCGCGGCCGCTGGGGGAGGGCCGGGATAGGGTGGAGGAGCGAATTCGAAGCCCGTCTCGGGCCTCAACTCGCCTCTCTTAAAAGCCTCGATGATATCCTTTACCCTTCCCGAGATTCCCCGGATTATCTGAATCCCCGCAGCCATAAGGGCTGGAAGCGCGTTAGGCCCCACTTCACCGGTCAATACGTGGGTCACGCCTCTCGATGCTACGATCTGAGCTGCCTGTACCCCTGCACCTCCCGGAGCCATCGCCGCAGGGTTGGGCAGCGCCTCAAATGTATCGTTGTCGGTGTCGTAAAAGATGAAGTACGCCGCCCTTCCGAACCTGTAATCCACTTCGGAATCCAGATCAGGGCCCAGCGAGGTTATGGCAATCCTCATTTTATCCTCCTACTTGTTCTCTTTTTCAAGGTCAGCGATCCTCTGGTTGATATTCTTGAGCTGTTCTTCGATCATCCTCGCTTGCTCTCTCAGATAGTCGACCTCACCGGTCCCCGCGGTGTAGGCATACGGATAAGTTGTGCCGGGGTAGGGATAAGTGGCGCCGTAGGGATAGGTAGCGCCATAGGGATAAGCGCCGTAAGAGTAAGGCACCGTCCCGTAAGAATAACCGGGCCACCACCAGCGCCATCCCCTGGGAAGGCCGGTCCAGGGGCAATAGCCGAGGGTGGCACCCCAGCCGAATCCCCTACCGAAACCCCAGCCTCTTCCAAATCCCCAGCCTCTTCCAAATCCACGACCCCATCCGAAACCTCTTCCGAATCCCCAAAACATATCGATTCACCTCCTTTTCAAGTTTGAACATATTAATATAACCCCCGGAAGCGGGCATGTCAAGGGATTTGAGAATTATTCTCAATTAGTTGCCTTGAAGGGAGAGGTTTCCTCTGTTAAACTTGGAAAAATGAAGGTTGAGATTCTCGCGACTGAAAGCCTCGGCGTCAGGTCAATGGCCTGCATGGTCACGGCGGGGCGGTGGAGAATTCTCATCGACCCGGGTGCGGCTCTGGGGCCCAGGAGGTACGGCCTTCCGCCGCACAGAGAAGAAATTCATGTTCTGTGGAAGAGGTGGTTTGAGATAAAAAGGGCCCTGAAATCGGCGGATCTGGTGGTGATAACACATTATCACTATGATCATTTCAACCCTCAGGAGCCTGAGCTCTTCAGGGACAAGGTCCTTTTCGTGAAAGACCCTGAGAGGAGAATAAACATCTCTCAGAGACGCCGTGCTTCCGCTTTCCTGCCCGGGCTACGCGATATAGCAAAGGTGGAGATCGCCGATGGGAGGGTTTTTCAATTCGGCGAAACGCTCCTCAGGTTCTCAAAGCCCGTTCCCCACGGAGAAACGGTCAAAAGGGGGTACGTCATACAGGTTCTCATTGAGCACGGAGGCTTCAGGTTTCTTCACACATCGGACGTGGGCGGTTATCCTCTTGAGGAGCAGAATGAATTTGCCCTCTTCTGGGCTCCCGATTTGATTTTCATGGACGGTCCCTCAACCTATATGGCTGGAGACCGTGTTTTGGTAGGGGCTAAGAAACACATGGCCGAACTTCTTCGCTCGGGGAGGCTCAAGAAGCTCGTGGTCGATCACCATCTCCTGAGGGACAGAAACTGGAGGTCGAGGGTGAGGGATATCGTGGAAGAGGCGAAAAGGATGGGAGCTGATGTGTTGACTGCGGCTGAATTTATGGGAGTGAAGGTTATGCCTCTCGAGGCAAAACGCAGAGAGCTGTATTTCGGCTGATTCCCTCCGTTTCTTGCAAGAAGTGCCGTCAGCGCATTAAAATTTCCCCAAGGAGGTTGAAAGGATGAGAAAAAGGATCGGAGTTTTCTTTCTGCTGATGTTCGTTCCCCTTCTGCTCACCGCCAAGGAGGTCAAGATAGGCTACATAGACATGGACAGGGTCATAAGGGAATACAGGGACTTGCAGGACGCGCAGACCCAGCTTTCCAGGATGATAGGAGATTGGGAAAAGGAGCGCGATAGCCTCAAGGCGATTGTCGATAGCCTGAGACGTTCCTATTCTGAGACGAAGCCGATGCTTTCAGATGAGGAGAGGCTGAGGTGGGAGAGGGATATAGAAGATGCAGAGCTTAATTACAAGAAGTACTGGAGATCCGTCTGGGGAGAGAGTGGGCTTCTGGAGCAAAAAACGGCTGAGCTCATCAAGCCCCTAAAGGAGAAAATCTACGAGACAGTCAAGAACTTGGCGGAGGACATGGACCTCGATCTTGTCCTCGACATCTCGTCCGGAGCCGTCCTTTATGCCGATATAAAAAATGACCTCACCCAGGACGTGCTGGATGAGCTCAATAAGGAGTACCTCACCAGCGCTGACACCACGAGGAGCGAGTATTATGTCGCCTGTTTCCCTCTGAAAGAGGAGGACAACGAATCCCAGCTCAGGGACCTGGGCAGTAAGCTTCAGAATTTTCTCAGTCTCGGTTTTGACAAGTCTCCCCGGCTCAGGGTAGTTTCTGTGGGTCGGATCAGGACCGAAATGGAGTCGAGGGGAGTCAAAAAGGAATTTCTCGACGAGATCAAAGCCAGGGAGATAGCCGGCGATCTCGGGGCGGACCTCTTTGCCTACGGGAGCGTCAGGAAAGTCGGCGACAAGGCCCGATTCACAGTCGGCCTTTACAGGGTCGATGATGGCTCAAAGGTGGCGGAGGAGACCGAAGAAGTTATCGACGATGACAACGAGCTTCAGGTGAGGGCCATGGACCTGGCCAAGAGGCTCGCTGCCCGTTTTAATCCTCAGGATTAAAAGCTGCCGATAGCCACGACGAGACCGAAGACGGAAATGGCTCCGGCCCTCTTCAGGGTTCTGGCTGCCTCGCTCAGGGTGTGACCGGTGGTCATCACGTCATCTATAAGGAGGATCCTTTTCCCCTTTACCTCTTCTTTTGCTTTCAGGACAAAGGCTCCTTTCACATTGATTTTCCTTTCTCTCATCGCGAGTTTAACCTGAGGCCTTGTGTTCTTCACCCGAATGAGAGGCGTCCTGACGGGGATGCCCGTCAGCTTTGAGAGAGAGCGCGCCAAAAGTTCTGTCTGGGAGAATCCTCTGCTTCTTCTCTTGACCGGATGAAGGGGAACGGGGACTAAAAGGTCGGGATTGCCGAGCTCCGAGAGAGGCTCGAGGAGATAGGTGGCGAGGAAATCGCTCAATTTTCTCTGACCCTGGTACTTGAAGAGGGAGATGATTTCCCTCACGATGCCCTCGTACAGAAAGGCACCCCTCGTTCTATCGAAGGCGAGCTTTTCCCCGCATCTGGGGCATTTCGCCTCCATGGGGCCGCCGCATTTCGGACAGTAAGGCAGTGATATGATTTTTTCCTCGAGCTCGTGTTTGCATTTTTGACATATTTTCTCGCTCCTTCTGAGGGGCCTGCCGCAAAGGGGACAGACACGGGGGAGCAGAAGGTTCAGAGGTGCTTCGAGGAGCAGGCGGAGCAGGTTCTCACCTTCTCCGGGCCATGAGGAGAATCGCCAGCAAGATGATGGCGATTGAAATAAGCTGATTGAAGGTGAGAGGCCCCAGGATATACGCGTCGGGCTCGTAATATCGGAAAAAGTCGTCGATGAAGCGGACGAGCGAGCCGAAGAAGGCGAAGGTGAGGATGAGGAAGCCGTCACGTTTCTTTCTCTTTCGGAAGCTCAACAGAATAAAAAATACGAGGAGTTCGCCGATGGATTCGTAGAGCTGGGTGGGGTGGAGAGGTGTGCCGGGAAACGTAGATCCTGCGGCCGATTCGGGCCTGAAAATGACTCCCCATGGCAGAGCGGTGGGCTTTCCGAAGCAGCATCCGTTGAAAAAACACCCAATGCGCCCTATGGCTATCCCGAGCGCAAAGCCGGGTGCTATCCAGTCGCCGACCTTCCAGGGATTCATTCCCCTTTTCTTGACAAAGTGGATGGCAGTTGGAATGGCGAATATAACTCCGCCGAAAAATATGAGCCCTCCTTCCCACACTGCGAGGACTTTTAGGAGATTTTGTCTGAAGATTTCGTTCCACTTCTCGATCACGAAGAAAATTCTGGAGCCTATTATCGAGGCGAGGATCGTGTAAAAGGTGAGGTCGTAGATAAAAGAGGGATCGTTGCCGCTTCTCTTTGCCTCCCTCGCAGCCCAATAGGCTCCGGCTATAAAACCGAGCATAACAAAAAGCCCCCAGGTTCTTATCTCCAGGGGCCCAACTCTGAGAAGTATTGGGTACACTTTATAAATAAGGGGTTCCGGGGTCTTCCCCGGAACCCCTCTGTGGTTTTCGCAGTTAGATCTTCTCTACGTTAACTGCTTTCGGACCTTTGTCGGACTTCACTATCTCAAATCTAACTCTCTGTCCTTCTTCCAGTGTCTTGTAACCTTCTCCCACTACGTCTGTGAAGTGCACGAATACGTCCTCCGAACCGTCTTCCAGTTCGATGAACCCATAGCCCTTCCTGGGGTCAAACCACTTGACCCTTCCTTCTTTCACTTCTCCCATTACATCTATCCTCCTTTTATTACTTTGACCTGGAAAGGGAAATTCCAGGTTCA
>JAGGUL010000036.1 GCA_021158525.1 Candidatus Hydrothermota bacterium
ATAACAACAGAAGCAGCCCCGAGAAAACTGATCGATATAATCAACGCCAGCACTGCCCTTTTTATCATCTCTCACCTCTCTGTTATTAAGTTAACACATCGCAAGTAGTTTGTCAACCCTGGGAACCTGCATCCATTTATATAGACCCGCTGGGGGACTTCGGGTTCCCTTTTCCCATCGTCTAAATCCTTTGGACAGTGCCTTTACCCTGCGTTATACTTAGTTTCTATGGCAAGGGAAGTGGAGAACATCGTCATAGGAGCAGGACCTGGCGGTTACACAGCCGCCATAAGGCTGGGTCAGCTCGGAGGGGAAGTGCTCGTGGTCGACGCCGACAGGATAGGCGGAACCTGCCTGAATTACGGATGCATTCCGACGAAGGCGCTCCTTTCTGCCACCGGCATCCTGGAGAAGGCCAGAGAGGCCGCCAGGTACGGGATTCATTTTCCCGGCGAACCGGAGGTCAACCTCGATGAGCTGAGGAGATGGAAGGACGGCGTGGTGACCAGGCTCGTTAAAGGCGTTGAGTACCTTCTTAACAAGAACGGCGCACAGTTCGTTCCGGGGAAGGCCCGCTTTCTCGGCCCGGGGAGGCTTCTCGTCACGGGCAAAGAGGAATTTGAGGTCAAGGCGAGGAACGTCATAATAGCCACGGGCTCGAAGCCCGTTGAGCTTCCGAATCTCCCCTTTGACGGGGAACGGGTCATCACGTCCAAAGAAGCACTTGAGATCCCCTTTATCCCCGAGAGCCTCGTCGTTATCGGCGGCGGAGTCATAGGGTTGGAGCTCGCCTGTATCTACAGGAAGCTCGGGAGCAAGGTGACCGTTGTGGAGCTGATGGATACGGTCCTCCCCGGGACTGACAGGGAGGTCATCTCCGTTTTGATGCGCTCTCTCACAAGAAAGAATATCGAAGTTCATACGAGTTCGAGAGCTCTCAAGGCTTATGAGAAGGCCGATGGGTTTTATGTCCTGGTCCAGAAGGGAGATGAGACCATCGAGGTGAGGGCCGATCTCGTTCTGGTCTCGGTCGGCAGGGCGCCGAACACGGGCGATCTGGGCCTCGAGGAGGTCGGGGTGAAAACCGACAAGAGGGGCTTTATAGAGACCGACGATATGATGAGGACCGGGGTGGATGGAATTTTCGCCATAGGCGACGTCAGGGGCGCTCCCCTTCTGGCCCACAAAGCCCATAAGGAGGGGACGATAGCCGCCGAGGTGATAGCGGGGATCGGCTCCAGATGGGATTACAGGGGCGTTCCATCGGCGATTTTCACCGAGCCGGAGATAGCCATCATCGGCGAGTCGGAGGAGGAGCTCAGGCGCAGGGGGATAGAGTACGGCGTGGGGAAATTCCCCTTCAGGGCCAACGGAAGGGCTCTGGCCCTCAATGAAGTCGAGGGTTTCGCGAAACTCCTCGTAGACGGCGAAAAACGTCTTCTCGGGGCGCACATAATAGGGCCTCACGCGTCCGAGCTGCTCGCCGAGCTCACCCTGACTTATGAAGAGAAACTCGATGTGGAGAGGATCGGGCGCAGCATTCACCCCCATCCTACTCTCTCCGAGGCACTAATGGAAGCGGCTAAAAATGTATATGGGAAAGCGATTCACATCCTCAACGGCTGAGAGACTGAAGGCCCTTTACGCCGACCTGGGGAGGCTGGGCTACAGAAGGGCCTGGGATATACAGCACAGCGTGCACGCCCGGAGGGTGCGGGACGAGATACCCGACGTGTTGCTGTTAGTGGAACACGAACATGTCATAACGCTCGGGAAGAATGCAGGCACAGATAATCTGAAATATAGCGAGGATGAACTCGATCGCCTGGGCGTCGAGCTTTACAGGATAGAAAGGGGAGGAGACGTCACCTATCACGGCCCGGGCCAGCTTGTGGGATACCCCATTTTCAAGCTCAGGGGAGCTCTGGCCGGGATCAAGAGATTTATACGGAATATGGAGCTTGCCCTCATAAGGGCGATGGCTTCTTTTGGCATAGAAGCGGAGATATCCGAGGGATACCCGGGGATCTGGGTGGGAAGAGACAAGCTCGCTGCCATAGGCGTTGCCGTGAAGCGCTGGGTGACCTTTCACGGGTTCGCCCTCAACGTCAATACTGACCTTTCTTATTTCGATCTCATAGTGCCCTGCGGCCTGAAAGACAGAGGAGTGACTTCCATGGAGAAGATCCTGGGGAGTAAGGTCGAAATGGATAAAGTGAAGGGTGAAGTCGTCAGGGCCTTCTCAGAGGTTTATGGTCTTGAGTTTTCGGCGGCGAAAGCGGAGGAGCTGACATGAAGGTTAAGAGAAAACCACACTGGCTCGCGGTTAAGCTGGGCGGGGGCGGCGAATTCCCCGATGTAAGGAGGGTCCTGAGAAAATACAGGTTGCATACGGTCTGCGAGGAGGCAAAGTGCCCCAACATAGGCGAGTGCTGGGGAGAGGGAACGGCCACATTTATGATTCTCGGAGATACCTGTACAAGGCACTGCAAGTTCTGTGCGACGAGGACAGGCAACCCCCGCGGCCTCGTGGATGAGGACGAGCCCGAACGCCTGAGGGACGCCGTTTCTGAGCTCGGGCTCGATTATGTCGTCATAACATCGGTCACCAGAGATGACCTGCCCGACGGAGGCGCCTCGATATTCGCCAGGACCGTGAGGTTGCTCAAAGAGCTCCCATCGCCGCCGAGGGTGGAGCTTCTCATACCTGATTTCCGCGGCGATCGCGCCGCCCTCGAAGAGGTGGTCGGGGCCGGTCCTGACGTGGTCGCCCACAACCTGGAGACCGTCAGGAGGTTGACCCCCATCATAAGGGATCGGAGGGCTTCCTACGATGTCTCCCTTGAGGTCTTGAGGCTTTTAAAGGAGATCAAGCTGGATCTCTACACCAAGTCGGGGCTCATTCTGGGCATGGGGGAGACACGCGATGAGATCATCGAATCGCTCAGGGATATGAGGGAGAGAGGCGTGGATTTCGTGACCATGGGCCAGTATCTGAGGCCCACCCTCAAGCATCTGCCGGTTGACCGGTTTCTCACCCCCGACGAGTTCAGGGAGCTCGAAGAGATAGCCCTTTCCATGGGTTTCCTCTACGCGGCATCGGGCCCCCTTGTCAGGAGCTCTTACAGGGCCGGGGAGTTTTTCGTCCAGAGCCTCCTCAAGGGCCGAAAGGGATGACAGGGACGCTGCTTGGGTTTAAAATTTGGAAAACATAATCCGGAGGTGCGCTGATGAAAATCGGTAGATTTCTGGCATTGCTTGGCCTTGTGGTCTTGCCCCTGTTTTCCTTTCCGGCAGATGACGTAAAGCCTCTCTACAACAGGGAGTATATGCCTGCCCTTCATGAGGTCCTTTCCGGTGCCCAGAAGAGCATACACATTTTGATGTTTACTTTCAGGTATTATCCTCGATACCCCAATGACGCCAATTCGATTATTATCAACGATCTTATAAACGCCGCAAAGAGGGGAGTGGATGTCAAGCTGATCCTGGATGCCTCTGACTGGAATGTCAGCAATACCATCAAGAACAAGGCCGTCGGCGATTCCCTTTCGCGCTGTGGGATAGACGTTTACTACGATCCGAGGGATGTAACCAGCCACGATAAGCTGATAATAGTCGACGATTACATCGTCATTCTGGGCTCTCACAACTGGAGTTATTTCGCCCTGGAGAAGAACAACGAAGCTTCTGTCATGATCAAATCCCGTCCCTTCGCCGAGGCCTATGAGAGACACTTTCAATCGGTGCTGAGGCTTTCCACAAAAGAGCTGCCGGAGAAATTCCAGCCATGAAGAGAATTCTACCCGTCATTGTCGTCTTTGCGGCCTTTCTTTTCGGAGATACCACCGATATCCTCATCCTACACACCAACGATATGCGAGGGATCTTCGAGGAGAGGCCGGCGACCTGGATGAACCCCGATTTCCCGCCGCCTCTGGGAGGAGCGGCTTCCCTCTACACGGCCGTTCAGGAGCAGAGGGAAATCGCCAGGGACAGTTCCTATCACCTGCTGCTTCTGGATACGGGCAGTTTTTTAGGAGGAAACATAGTGGGAGAAGGCGCCGATCCCGAGCTGGCCGTTGACATACTTAACAGAGTCGGCTACGACGTGGTCAACATAGGGGTTCACGATTTCCTCGCGGGGTCCCGGACCTTTGACGTTATCAAAAGAAAGGCCAGATTCAGAACCATATCTGCCAACATCACGCTTGAAAACGATACACTGCGCAATCCCGATTTCGTCGATCCCTATGTGCTGTTGAATGTAGGCGGTGTAAAAGTGGGCATTTTCGGGCTGATTTCGGAGTACATGCCCCTTTATATGCCCGTCGAAAGAATTAAGGGATTCTTTTTCCTCAGGGAGATTCCCGTTGCCCGCAGGATGGCTAAGGAACTGCGGGATAAGGGAGCACAGATCGTCATAGCTCTGACCGACATCGGCGTCGGCCACGACACGCTTCTGGCCGAAGTGGTCCCCGGGATAGATTTCATTATCGGCGGCTTCGACGGCAGGGGCATCAGGGAGGCTTACGAGCATCCTGTTACCCACACAGTGATGGTGAGGACCTACGGCGGGGTTTCCGATCTGGGAAGGCTTCTGATTCATTACGACAGGGAAGCAGGGGTCATAACGGGTTACGAATGGAGCAGGATCTCCCTCCTTGCGGAGCAGGAAACGCCCGATCCTCTCATTCGGGATTATGTCGAGAAAAACATAAAGTCTTTCCTTAGAAGGGGTGTTGACAATTCGGGATCCGAAAATTAAAATTAACCCGCGGAGCAGGTAAGGGATAATTCAAAAGGAAAGCGGAAGTTGAAAATGGAAGTGGGGGAATGTAGGCTAAACCTACCAAAAGGAGGCGGAATCGAATGGCTAAAAAAGTATCTATAGATCCCGAGCTTTGTGTTGGGGATGCAATCTGTGTCGATATGGTTCCCGATGTTTTTGAGATGCGCGATGATGGGCTTGCCTATGTGAAGCCGGGCATGGAAATGTCAGGCGACAGGAAAGATGTGCAGGAAGCTGCAGAGGAGTGCCCTGCTGGGGCAATAATTATTGAAGACGTAGATTAAAAATCCCCATCCAACCACCCCCTCCTGCCCCAGGGAGTCTGTCCCCGCTCCCTGGGGCTTTTTTGTGGAAGTATCCTTGAAAAAGAACGCTCAAACTCTTATAGTAAAAGCTACTCTGTCATGACCTTGATCCTCAGACCAGGGCTCTTGTGAGGTGAATCGATATGGCGCTTACCAAAGAAGCCAGAAGAAATTTTGTCGATGTCGCCCGTATAGAGGTGATAGCCGGTACGGGCGGCGATGGCGCAGTGCACTTCAGGAGAGAGAAATTCGTGCCTCGCGGAGGGCCCGATGGCGGCGATGGCGGTAGGGGGGGAAGTGTCTATCTTATCGGGGATAAATCCCTCAAGACCCTCCTCGATTTCAGGTACAGGAAGATCTTCCGGGCCGAGGACGGCAGGCCGGGGGGGCCTTCCAAGAGGGCCGGGAGGTCGGGAAGAGACGTTTTCATCAGGGTTCCCCTCGGGACCGTTGTCTACGATGTCGATACGGGACAGATGCTGGGTGAGTTGATGAGAGACGGCCAGAAACTCCGGGTCGCCCGAGGAGGAAAGGGGGGGAGGGGTAACGCTCGCTTCGCCACACCGACCCAGAGAGTTCCACGAGTTGCGGAGAAGGGAGAAGAGGGCGAGCGGAGGAAGTTGAGGCTCGAGCTCAAGCTCATCGCCGAGGTGGGCATAGTCGGGTATCCCAATGCGGGAAAAACCACGCTCTTGAAGGCCATTTCAGGCGCTACAGGTAAGGTGGCTCCCTATCCCTTCACGACGATCACGCCCAATCTGGGGATGGTGCACCTGCCGGACTTTACGAGCTTCGCCGTCGTCGATATCCCGGGCATTATAGAGGGAGCCCACGAGGGGCGTGGCATGGGCCTCGCATTTTTACGTCACGTAGAGAGGACCAGGATCCTCCTTTTTGTCCTTGATGTCACGGGGAGTCCCCAGAAAGACTATGAGACCCTGAAGAGGGAGCTTATGCTTTATAATCCTGAGTTACTGAAGAGGCCGAGGATAGTGGCCCTCAACAAAATTGACCTGCTCGGTGAAGGGGAGATTTCCTTCACCGCTGAGGAAGGAGTTGACGTTTACAGGGTTTCAGCCCTCACTGGAGAGGGTATAGAAAGCTTAATGGGAGGTATCGTGAAATGGCTAAAAAGGATGGCTCAACCGAGAGAGAGCGAAGAGGGCAAATAGAACAATTTCTCAAGTCAAAAGACCTGATGACGAGATTGAAAGCAGTGGAAATGTTGAAGGAGCTTCGGGATTCCGAAAAACTGCTTTCCCTCCTTTATTCGGAAAGCTGGCATGTGAGGGAAAAGGCCGCCAGTGCCCTCGTGGAATTCGAGGGTGAGATAAGGAAAAAGGTCGAGCCCATGCTCGACGAGGGTTACTGGTATGTGAGAGCGGCGGCGGCCTTTGTCATAGGTGAGATAGGTGATACGAGTGTTCTGCCCAAGTTGAAAAAGATGCTTTCTGAGACAAACGAGACGGTTCGGGGGGAGGTGGCGAGAGCTATCGCCAAGATGATCAAGAGGGACAGAAAGGTCCTGGACGAACTCGAGGTAGACGAGAAACTCAAACTTGAGAGCACTCTCAAGGCCCTGAAGGAGTTCTCGTTGCTCGAGGTGATTAAGGGGCATGAGGGATCTGCTGAGTGACCTTTTTGCAGGTTATGATGGCATCCGGACCTTCGATTTAAGGTGGCCGACGGGCTTCAAGAGCCTTTTTCTTGCATATTTTGGGCTGAAAAGTCACGTCCTCTACGTCGTGGAGGACGAGGAGCAGATTCCCTTTTTGAGGGACGAGATCAACTCGCTCGGACTGCCACTCCGGGCTGTAGAGGGAAAGGATCTGGATCTGGCCTGCCTTCGTCCCTACACCAGGGCGGTGGTGCTCTCGGGACATGATGGAGATCCCGGCCGTGTCAGGGAATTCCTCTCCCGTCTGACATTTAAGAAGGTCAAAAGGGGCGATAGATGGGAGAGAGATGACTTCGTAAAATTCCTCATCGAGCAGGGCTACGAACGGGTGGGATACGTGGAGGTTTCCGGTGAATTCGCCGTGCGGGGCGGCATTGTTGATATCTTCGTTCGAGGTGAGGAGACTCCCTATAGGGTCGAATTTTACGGGGATAAGATCGAATCCATCAGGCTTTTCGACCCCGAGAGCCAGCGGTCCTTCAAGAAGACCTCCTCTTTTTCCCTTCCTCTCGTGGGAGGCGGGGGAGAAGACGTCGACCTGCTTCTCATAGAAGAACGTCGTGTGGACCTGAGCCTCAGGGTTTTTCCGAACAGAGCCTATCTCGGAAGGTTCGAGCTCCTGAAAGAAGATGTGGAAGACTATCTTCGGAAAGGCTACCGCGTTTTCTTTCTTTCGGGTGAGAAGTGGAGGAGGGAGAGGTTCCGGGACCTTCTCGATGCTGAGATCCTGCCGGGATCGCTGCACAGGGGGTTTATTTTCGAGGATAGAAGAGCCGCTTTTTTCTCCGATGCCGAGTTTGTGGGCAGGATACCGCGCAAAAAGAGGGCAATACCCAAGCTCGGCGAGCGCATAGAGGATATAGAGGCGATCGAGCCCGGCGATTTCGTCGTGCATATAGACTACGGAGTGGCGAGGTTTGAGGGCTTGAGGAAGGTGGAGATCCAGGGCGCTCACTACGATTGTCTGGCCCTTCGATACAGGGACGGGCAGGTCTTCGTGCCCGTCTATAACCTCGAGAAGGTGCAGAGGTTCGTGCAATCGGGCAGAACGGAGCCTCCGCTTTCATCTTTGTCGTCGAATCAGTGGGTCCTGAAAAGGGCTAAGGCCCAGGTGTCGGCCCTGGAGTTTGCCCGTGAGCTGCTCAGGATTCACGCCGCGCGAAAAGCCAGAAAGGGCTTTGCTTTTAGTCCAGATACGCCTCTACAGAAAGAAATAGAGGCCAGATTTCCCTACGAGGAGACAGAGGACCAGGAGAGGGCAATAGAAGAGGTCAAAAAAGACATGGAATCCGATAAGGCCATGGATCGGCTTATTGCAGGGGAGGTTGGATTTGGCAAGACAGAGGTGGCCCTGAGGGCCGCCGTCAAGGCGGTCCTCGACGGAAAACAGGTTGCCTTCCTCGTTCCCACCACGATCCTCGCCTTTCAGCACTATCGCACCTTTCGAAGCAGGCTCGAAGGATATCCCATCGCCGTGGAGATGATCTCTCGGCTGCGGAGGGAATCGGAGATAAGAAAAGTCTTGAGTCGTCTCGAGAAGGGAGAAGTGGACATAGTTATTGGCACTCACAGGTTGCTCGCCGATGACGTCAAGTTCTGGGACCTGGGCCTTCTCATAATCGATGAGGAACATCGCTTCGGAGTCGCTCAGAAGGAGAAGATAAGGAAAATCCACAGCACCGTCGATACCCTTCGGATGACGGCAACTCCTATCCCGAGGACCCTTTATGCGGCCCTCGGCAGGATTTACGATCTCTCGGTTATCCTCACACCCCCGACGGGAAGGCAGGAGGTGGTCACGATAGTCACCGAATATAATGAGGATCTCATCAGGGAGGCCGTTACGAGAGAAATCCAGAGGGGCGGCCAGGTCTTCTACGTGTACAACAGGATAGAGACTATAAAGGAGGTAGTTTCCAGGTTGAAGGAGATGTTTCCTTTCCTGAGGATCGAGTATTCCCACGGGAGGATGAGAAGGGAAAAGCTCGAGGACATATTTCTGAGGTTTTACAAAGGGGAAATAGACCTCCTGGTGACGACCTCGATAATAGAGGCGGGCGTGGATTTTCCCAGGGCGAACACCCTCATAGTGGAGAAGGCAGACTTATTTGGGCTGGCCGAGTTGCATCAACTGAGAGGAAGGGTGGGCAGGTCGGACATCAAGGCCTATGCATATTTTCTCATTTCTGGGGAGATCTCCCGTAAGGCCAGAAGGAGACTGAAGGCCCTCGAGACCTATCATCATCTCGGCTCAGGCCTTAAAATTGCACTTGCCGACCTTGAGATACGAGGCGGAGGTAATCTTTTGGGAAGGGAACAGCATGGACATGCCAAAGCCATAGGATACGAGCTCTACTTTCAGCTCCTTGAGGAAGCCATGAGCAGCCTTCTTGGCGAGGAACCCCAGAAGGAGCCGGAGGTTCTCCTCGAGGAGGTGTCCGCGCTTTTGCCCGAAGACTACGTGGAGGAATCGGAAGTCAGGGTGGGCTTCTACAGGAGGATAGCCGCCGCGAGGAGCCTCGACGAACTCGCCGATATCAAGGCCGAGCTTCGGGACAGGTTTGGTCCTCTTCCCGACCTGGCAGAGGAAGTTTTCTTCATAGCATCGGTCAAGGTCCTGGCCAGGGAGAAGGGCTACGACAGGATCGCCTTCACGCCCACCCATGTGAGGCTTTATAGGGGCGAAAAAGAACTCAACCTGAGGAGAGAGGTTGTCTTAAATGTTCTGGGAGGAAAAAATGGAAAGAAAAGGGCTCTTATTGCTGACGGCAGCTTTAATGCTGACGGCCTGTAAAAAAGCGGAGAAACCCAGGGGAAAGGCTATCGCGAGGGTTGACGGCATATACCTTCTCGAGGAGGACCTCAAGGTGCTTCAGGTGCCCGGGCTGAGCTGGTCTGAGGAAGATAAGTCCCTTCTGCTCGATAACTGGATTAGAAACACCCTTCTTTACTTAGGTGCGAAGGACGAGGGCCTTGACCAGGATCCACTTTTGAAGAGGAAACTCCTCTGGTCCGAGAGGATGCTGTTGGCGCAGGAATACGTGAAGAGAAAAGCAGCGAGCCTGACCGTCACCGACGAGGAGATCGATGGCTTTCTCAAAGATCGCGAGGAACTCTTCAAGCAGGGCATCAGCATAGTTATTGTGTTTTTCAGCGATTCGAGCAGGGCACCATACATACGGAGGCTCCTTCTGCGCAGGGGAAGGAGATATCGTTACGCGATGGAAGAGCTCAGGAATCAGAGTGACATCAACGTCACTGAGCTGGATTCCGTCAATCTGGGCTATTTTTACTTGGAGTTTCGGAGCATTCCCGAGGTTCTCAAGGAGAAACTCCGCTGGATGAGAAAGGGGCAGGTCTCAAAAGCCTTTTCGGCCGACGGGGAATACGTCATCATAAAGTTGCTCGAGAGGTTTCCCCTGGTGCCTCAGAAATCGGAGATCCGCTCCTATATACGTCAGGTTCTCTACGAGAGAAAGAGGATCGCCCTGGAGGATTCCCTCGTGGAAGCATTGAGGAAAAAGTTTGAAGTCGAAAAAATCTCAGGAGGTTCATGAGGATGACCCGTAATCTGTGGAAGGGCCTCTTGTTATTCATCTTTTTGCCCCTGCTTCGGGCGCAGGAAGGCCAGTTGATAGATAAGGTAGCAGCCAAGGTGGACGGCGAGACCATCACCCTGTCGGAGGTGGAGGAAGCCTATAATCTCTACAGGACTCAGGTTTCGCAGAGAGAGATGTCCGACGAGGACCTGAGGAAATACGTTCTCGATGAACTGATAAACAGAAAGCTTCTCTATCTCGTCGCGAGAGACGATACCACGATCACTGTCACCGACGAGGAGGTCAATCAGGCGCTCGATGAGCAGCTCAAGGGTATAGAGGAAAGCATGGGGAAGGAGCAATTTGAAGCTGAGCTCAGGAAACAGGGGATAACCCGGGATGAACTCAAAAAAGAATATGCGGAGCTCGTCCGAGAGAATCTCTATGTCAACAAATACGTCGAGAAATACGTGAAGCCGAAGATAAAGGTCACTCCCGAAGAGGTGAAGAAGTTTTACGAGGAGAACAAGGATTCAATTCCCTCGAGGCCCGACATGGTGAGGCTCGCCCACATATTGATTCTGATAAAGGCTTCTCCGGAGAAGGAAAAGGAGGCCGAGGCGAGGGCGAGGGCACTTTACAGGAAAATACTCAAAAACGACAACTTCGAGGGTTACGCCCGGCAGTATTCTGACGACAGGGAGACGGCCGATCTCGGCGGTGACCTGGGATATGTGGATAAAAGCGCCTTCCAGGGCGAGCTCAGGGACAGGGTCTTTGCGCTGGAGCCGGGGGACATTTCGGAGCCCCTTAAGAGCGAGTTCGGATACCACATATTCAAGTGCGTCGAGAAACGAGGCAACACGATGAGGCTGAGCCATATATTGATCGCGGTGAGGCCAACCCACGATGATACCGCGAGGGCTCTGAGCAGGGCGAATGAGGTGATGAAAGAGATCAAGAACGGCGCCGATTTCGATGCTCTGGTTCAGAGGTACTCCGACGATACGGCCACGAAAGATCTGGGCGGTGACCTTGGCTGGATGCCCCTCGATGCC
>JAGGUL010000012.1 GCA_021158525.1 Candidatus Hydrothermota bacterium
AACAGCGCGGCGCGCAATAGATATCCGGCGGGATCTCCCGGAAAGTTAACTATGTACTCGTCAACCAGCGTCCTGGCCTCTGCATACCTCTCGTTGAAAGTGAAATCGAGCACATCGGATATGAGGGAATCCCTCGATATCCAGTAGCTGCTGTCAGGTGTGGCAAGGGACAGAAAAGCCGCGAGAAATATCATCGAAGTCCTTTTTCAAATGATAAACTGCAGAGTTCGGGGCTGTCAAAGGCTATTTCGAACTTTACACAGGATAGGCAAATAGAAAGCTGTGCCGGCCTTTAACGAATGCCGCCCGTTTTCTATTCAAACTTTTTGTAAAACAATCTCGTCGCCGGCAGAATGAAAAGGAGGAAAAATGCGACGAGAACGAGTGCGTCCAGGTAAACTACGGCATTCGAACTCGAGGAGAAACAGCGCCTCAGTCCGTCGACGGTGTAGGTAAGTGGCATCAGGCGGGCGAAAAACTGCAACGCTTTTGGCATGGCTTCGATCGGATAGACGACCCCGCAGAGAAATATCATTATGAACCGGGGCATGTTCAGCAATGTCTGAGCCTCAAATACTTCCTTCACCATAACGCACAAAAGGGCTCCGAGAGACGAGAAGACCAGGAGTGAAGGAATGACTATTATAGCGAGCTGGAATACAGAGGGATGAAGCCCAAAGGCGAGGACCGAGATCAGCGTCACGGGAATAGACATCAAGAGGCCGAAAAAAGCGCCTCCGAGGATTTTCCCGAAGAGCACCGAAGGCAGGCTGATCGGCGCCAGAAGCAATCTCTCCAGGGTTCCGAGCCTCAGCTCGAAATTGATAACAACGGCCTCTGCGGCTGTGGTACTGAACAGGATCGTCATGGCGATGAGTCCGGGCACTAGCTCCTCGAAACTTCGCGGATTTCTCAGGTAAAAGGCAAAAATCCAGGAAATAGGGAAAATGATGCCCCAGCTGATCGAAGGGGGCTTCAGGTAGTATATCCTCATGTCCTTCAAAGCAATGTAGTAAATTCCCCTGAGGTTGTCGCGAAGCATCATTTTCCGCCTTTCTCCATCGCCATAATGACCGGGCTCAGGCCCGTTATCTTGATAAAGGCGTCTTCGAGGCTCGGCTTGATGCTGTTTACGGAGAGTACTTCAACGCCTTCCCGCCTAGCAAACCTGAAGACAGCCTCTACGATGTCTCCGGGAGTGCCACCGTAAACCCTGACTTTCCCGAAATCCACCGGTACGACCCGCACATCGCCTGCCGTTCTGGTAAGTTCCTCCTTCAGTTCCGAAATCTCCTTGTCGAAAGAAAACTCAATTATAGACTCCTCTTCGGCGGCTGCTTTCAAGACCTCCGGCGTATCGATTCTGAGTACCCTCCCCTTGACCAGAATGGCCACACGGTCACAGAGAAGATCGGCCTCCTCGAGGTAATGGGTCGTGAGAAAGATTGTTATGCCCTGCTGACGCAGCCGGCCTATCAGATTGCGCAGAGAGCGGGCCGCAACCACATCCAGCCCCACCGTGGGCTCGTCCATAAAGAGAATCTCTGGCCCATGGATCAGGGCAGCAGCTATCGTCAGCGCCCTCTTCATGCCGCGGGATAATGTCCTGAAAGGACTATCTTTACGATCGTATAGCCCGAAGGTACCGAGCAATTCCTCCGCTTTTTCTCTGCGGCGGGCGCGCGGCACCCCGTAAAGCTGTGCCATGAACAGCAGGTTGTCAAGGGCGGTAAGCTCGTCGTAGAGGTTCGAAATCTCCGGCACGACTCCAACGCGCCTCTTGGCCTGAACTATCTCTGAGCCGACGTCAAAACCCAGAACAGTTGCGCCACCTTCTGTGGGCCTGGTAAAACCCGTGAGCATCCTTATTGTCGTCGTCTTCCCCGCACCGTTGGGTCCCAAAAAACCGAAAATCTCGCCGCGCTTAACCTCAAAGCTTATGTGATCCACAGCGAGAACCTTCCCGTAGTACTTCGTCAGGTCCGAAGCTCTTATTACCACGTCTTCCGAGATCATCCTGTTAGCCTCATCTCTCGGGAAAGTATATAGCACAGCGGGAGGGAAGAGAAAGCGGCGCACGACGGCAAAGTTGACCTTCGGGATTTTTCGTAATATCATAAATACCGTGTATAGGGGAATTTTCTTCGATTTCGGAGGTACACTCGTTTCCGAGGAAAGCGATCTTATCGCCCATGAGAACATCTACAGGTCTATTATCGAGAGGTTCGGACTCGACTTTTCTCCTGAAAACATTGACTTCGCGGTGAGGAATAGGATGGAGTCTGTCCTCCAAAACTCCGAGTTTCAGTGGGAAAGACTTATAGATCACGCGATATCCGCCATCGAGGATCTTCTTTCCGAAAATCGAATATCCCTGACTGCCGAAGACAAAAACTGGCTCGAAAAAATATACGTGGAGATGCACGCGCGCCATCTCGACCTTTTCCCGGGAGTCCATGAGACCCTCCGATTCTTGAAATCGAAAGACCTACACCTGGGAATAATTTCGGACATCGACGATGACCTCCTGCACGCCACCCTGTCCCAGAAGAAGATCAAGGATTTCTTCGATTCCATTACCACCTCGGAAGAGGTCGGGGTCGGAAAGCCCAATCCCCTCATATTCCGAAGAGCTCTGAAGAAAGCCAGGCTGAGGCCCGAATGGTGCATATATGTGGGTAATTCCGTGAGGCACGATGTGATCGGCGCCAAGAGGATAGGAATGACCTCGATCTACCTCGGCAGAGAGCCCGAAGTAGACCCCGATTACGTGGCCGAAAATTTCATTGAGCTCAAAGAAAT
>JAGGUL010000122.1 GCA_021158525.1 Candidatus Hydrothermota bacterium
AGTCGTGCGGTAGTATGTCAAGGAGGAGTGTTCAGGAATCATGGTTTTGTACAATAATTGGTTGATAGATGGCACCTTTGCTGAGCAGGGTGTATATCAGTCTAACGAGCTTTCTTGCCGTCAATACAAGAGCCCTCTTGTGCTGATGCTTACTGACTTCCCTGTATTTCTTCCAGTAGTATTCTCCAAAGACGGGGTCATTTCTTCTAACAGAGTCTGCAGCTTCTATGAGATAATACCTCAAGTATTTATTTGCTCCCTTTATCAATCTTTTCTCTTCCCTTTCAAAGTCTCCACTCTGGTACCTTCCCCACACCAATCCTGCCAGTTTGGCAATTTTATCGTTACTGGAGTATTTATTGATGTCACCGATCTCGGCGATTATTCCTGCGGCGAGTACATTTCCGATACCAGGTACAGTGGTCAATGTGTTGGGGAAGGCTTTGAGTTCATCTTTTATGGCTTTATCCACTTCTTTGAGGGCACTTTTGAGGGAGCGGATATTTCTGATGATCTGGGTGAGTATGAAGTGGTTGGAGCGGGCGAGGTTTGGTTTTATTCGGTAGGATTCTCTGGCGGCCTTTTTGAGGGTCAGTGCGACGGTTTTGGGGTCTTTGAAGCGGTTTTTCCCTTTTTTAGTGATGAATTCCTGGATTATTTCGATGGGTTTTTGGATGATTTCTTCAGGGGATTGGAATTCTTCAATGGAGGCGAGGGAGGTGGTGGAGGTTATTTGGGAGAAGGTTTTGTTTTGGGTGAGGGCGGAGAATTGGATAAAGAGGGTGTGGAGAAGGGTGTTTATTTCTCTGATGAGGTTATTGACGAGGTGGAGACGGAATCTTGTGAGTCTTTTGAGGGGGAGGAATGGGTCATTTGGGGTATGAGGGTTAGGGAGGCCTTTGCCTATTCTCAGGAAGTCAGTGATGATGGAGGAGTCGACTTTATCGGTTTTGTGTATATTGCCGAGGGATTTTCTGAATCTATTGAGTTGGAGGGGGTTAAGTCTAAAGACTTTCGGGTTGAAGGAGTTGAGTTTGGGGGATTGGGAGAGGAAGTTGGCGAGGTGCCAGTCGTAGTAGGAGGTAGCTTCGAGGCCGATGATAATTTTGTTGAATTTAAATTGGGAGGCGATATGGTAGAGGAGGGATTCAATGGCTTGTGCGCCTTTAAGGTTGTTAGGGAAGGTTTTTTGTTTGATGGGGATAGGATTGCCGTTTGCATTGGAGCAGTGGATGGTATTGTTTTTGGAGGAGACATCGATGCCGACGTAGAGAGTTTTATGCATTTAGATCCTCCTGTTTATTTGGGGAGGGATAGAGAAGGGTTCCGGTGGCTCCACTCTATCGCAGCCTCGCGGAATAAGCAGACATCCTGTGGTGGAGCTGCAGCGTGCGGTGAGCGTTTTGGGGTGGAGCCCCGGGAAGCAGACTATGTTGAGCAGACAATGCTGCAGGGAGGTGATGCGTATTCCCTTCATATCCCTGTTCATGTTAGTGAGATAGGGATATTTTACCGGAACCTTCTGAGAAGTAAATGTGGAAAACTTTATCGGTGGTCTTTGAGTGGGGGTGTGTTGTGGTATTGGGGAAGTAGTTTTTCCACAGGAGTGGAATGTTACTACTACCTTAAAAACCATAAAACATAATATACGAGGAGGATAAAGATGTCCACATTGCTGCTGTATTTTTCCTTGCTCACCATCCCGCTTTCATCCCTCCGGCTGAACATCAAAACTGAGAAGCTCAAGAACGGCCTCACCGTTGTCGTGGTGGAGGATACTTCCAACCCTCTGGTTTCCATTCAGGTCTGGTATAAGGTGGGGTCGCGCAATGAGATCACCGGGCTCACGGGCATATCTCATATGCTCGAGCATATGATGTTCAAAGGCACGGAGAAGTTGAAGCCCGAGGAATACTCGGAAATCGTACAGAGGAACGGCGGAACGGAGAATGCATTTACTTCCGAGGACAAGACCGTTTACTGGAGCGAGCTGCCATCTGACAGGCTTGAACTGGCTCTCGAGCTCGAATCCGACAGGATGGCAAACGCAGTTTTCCGCGAGTTCGATTCCGAGAGAAAGGTCGTGATGGAGGAGAGAAAGTGGAGGACCGAAAACTCGCCCTGGGGTTCGCTCTACGAGGCTCTCAGGGCAGCTGCTTATATCGCTCACCCCTATCACAATCCCGTTATCGGCTGGATGTCAGACATCGAATCGTACACGCTGGAGGATTTAGAGAGGCATTACCATACTTATTATGTGCCCAATAACGCTGTCCTGGTTATTTCCGGAGATGTGGAGGCGGGGAAAGCCTTTAAACTGGCCCGGAAATACTTCGGCAAGATCAAAGAGGGAAAGACCCCGCCGCCGGTGAGGACCGTGGAACCCGAGCAGAAGGGCGAGAGGAGGGTGATAGTGGAAAAGGAAGGCTACACTTCGATGTTAGCCATGGCTTTCCACATACCTTCCTTCACGGATCCCGACTTTCCCGCTCTATATATTCTATCTTACATACTCGGAGCAGGAAAGGGCTGTCTCCTCAACAGAGTGCTTGTGGAGGAAAAAGAACTCGCCACGAGCGCCTATTGTTTCGTGATGCAGTCCATTGACCCTGGACTTTTCTACATCTTCGCTGTCCCTCAGAGGGGCATCGATACAGACAGCCTCGAGGAGGCCATTTATTCCCTTCTCGACACCCTGAAAGAGAACGGTCCGGGTGCTTTTGACCTCGAAAGGGCCCTTAACGTGGCTCTCTCCGATGAGATCTCGGGCCTTCAGTCCACGATAGGCAAGGGGTATGGGGCGGGACAGTTCGCCCTCGTGGGTGATCCTGAGATGGTGAACGAGTGGCCCGAAAAGCTTGCGTCCGTTAGAGCAGAAGATGTGAAGGATGTGGCTCAGAAATATCTCAGGGAACAGAACAGGACCGTGGCCGTGCTCAAGCCCATACCGCCTGCCAATCCCGAGGAGTACATGAAGAAAATGGAAGAGGGCTCAAAGAAGAAATTCAGGAGGTAACGATGAACGCAATTTTGATTGCCATGGTTTTGCTCGGTCAGGGGGCTTTTGTCGTGCGCGATACCCTTCCCAACGGGCTCGTCGTGGCTGTGGCGAGGAAGGAAGGGTTACCCCTCTTCAGGGCAATCCTCGCCTTCAGGGCAGGAGCTCTTTACGATCCCGAGGGCAAGGCCGGAACTGCCTATATTCTTAAGGACCTTTTCGAGCAGGGGCCCGAAGGGATGACCTCCACGGAGCTCGCCTATGCCATCGAAGGGCTCGGCGGCGAGATCGGCGCGCGCGTTTCCTATAACGATCTGAGGATAAGCTTGGGCGTTCTGTCGGCCCACGCAGATTCTGCCCTCTCTATACTCTCCCGGGTCGCAGAGAGACCTGCCTTTAGACCTGAGGATTTTCAAAAACTCAAAAGGCGGGCCCTTTCGAGGCTCCAACAGGTTTACAGCGATCCCAACAGGGTGGTTAACAGGCATTTCAGGAAAGCCCTCTACGGCGACCATCCTCTGGGAAGGCCCATAGAAGGCGATGAGAGCAGTCTGGAAGCAATTACGCTCGAAGACGTAAGGGATTTCTACGACCGGTTCTGCTCCCCGAACAACGCCGTGCTGGTCATCGTGTCGGACGTCGATCAGGCAAAGGTCCTGGAGATGGTCAGGAGACACTTCTCAAATTGGGCACCGGGGAATGTGGAGGTGCCGTCTGTACCTTCTCCCAGTCCGGTTAAGGGGAAATACGTGGAAGTCATCGACATGGACGTCAACCAGTCCTATATCTCTCTGGGGCATCTGGGACTCAGGAGGAGCGATCCCGATTATAACGGAGTCAGGATCATGAATTACATCCTCGGGGGCGGTGCCTTTGCCTCGCGTTTCTTTAAAATCGTTCGCAACGAAAGGGGACTCGCTTATTCCGCTTACTCGTACTTCGAGGCAGGTTCGAGGTTTCCGGGCTATTTCATCGCTCACCTCGAGACATCGGTGGACAATACGAGCGATGCCGTTGACCTCGTTATTAAGCTGATCAGGGACATGAAAGATAAGGGCGTGAAAAGCGAGGAACTGGAAGATGCCAAGGCCTATTTCAAGGGTTCGCTTCCAAGGATGACCGAGACCTATGACAGGCTCGCCGATGCCATATTGTTCGGCGAACTGCAGGGCCTACCCGATAGATATTGGGAGAAAGATGTGGAGGAAATCCAGAACATGAGCGTCGACTATGTGGGTGAGATGGCGAGGAAGTACCTCGATCCGGAGAATTTCGTTCTCGTCATAGTTTCCGACACGTCTAAGCTGAAGCTGGAGATTCCCGGGGTCTCTCCCGAGGAAATTCATTACGTCGAGATCAAATAGTTTTCTATCTCTTCGTTCAGAAATTTCAGGGCTCTCTCTATGTCCTCGCCCAGGAACCTGTCTTTCCTGACGGGCGGGATGACGTCGGAGAGCGCACTGTAAAGTTTCTTTACGGGGTCGGCCGCCCTTTCTGGGCCGCGCAACCTCAGGGCTTCCTTGGCAGATATCATTTCGATCGCCAGGACCTTCTGAGTATTCGCAAGGATCTGCCGGGCCTTCAGCGCGGCGCCCATGCTCATGGAGACGAAATCTTCCTGATCCCCCGAGGTGGGCAGTGAATCCACCGAGGCGGGATGGGATAGAACTTTGTTCTCCGAGACGAGCGCAGCCTGTGTGACCTGGAGCATCATCAATCCGGCGTTCAGGCCGCTTTTTTCTGCCAGAAAGGCGGGGAGCCCGGAGAGCTCCGGCGTCAGCATCCGGAAAGTCCTTCTCTCCGATATCGAAGAGAGGATGGTCAGGGAGATCCCCAGGAGGTCAGCGGCGATCGCGACGGGCTGTCCGTGGAAATTTCCGTTGGATATGATGTCGCCGTTCTCGAAGACGAGAGGATTGTCGGTGGCAGAATTCATCTCCCGTTCCACTGTTTGCAATACGAATTCCAGAGAATCTCGGACCGTGCCGTGTACCTGGGGAAGGCAACGGATGGAGTAGGCGTCCTGGACGCGCTTTTTCTCTCCGCCCGTCAGGTCTGAATTTTTCGTATAGTGTGAGAGGTTCTCCATGACCCTTTTCGCACCCGGATGAGGCCTTACCTCCCAGATCCTTTTGTCGAATTCTTCCCTCACGCCTTCCAGGGCTTCGAAAGTCATGGCTGCTATCAGATCGGCCGCCTCCGCGAGTTTTAAGGCTCGGTGAAGCGCCAGCGCCAGAATCGATGTGGAGACCTGCGTGCCGTTGATGAGTGAGAGCCCCTCCTTTGGCTCGAGCTCCAGAGGCTTGACACCCTTTTCCCTCAGGTATTTCGCCGATGGGACCTTTAGTCCCTGATCGAGAACGTAGCCCTCGCCGATCAACGCGAGGGCTATGTGGGCAAGAGGAGCCAGGTCGCCCGAAGCCCCTACCGACCCCTTTTCCGGCACGTAGGGTATTATGTTTTCTTCGAGAAACTCCAGCAGCTTTTCGACCACGAGAGGCCTTACCCCGGAGTTTCCCCTTGCCAGGGTGTTTGCCCTGAGGAGCATTGCGCCTCTCACTTCGGCGGGGGAAAGAGGTGGCCCCACCCCCACAGCGTGGCTTCTCACTATGTTGAGCTGCAGTTCCTTGAGGTGTTCTCTGTCTATTTTGACTTCGGCGAGCCGCCCCACGCCTGTGTTTATGCCATAAAAAGGGCGATCAGATCTCACTTTTTCCTCGACCTTTTTCCTGAGAGACTCCAGTTCTTTTCTTGTCCCGGAGGCAAGCCGGGCTTTCTCTCCGCCTTCCGCCACACGTATGAAATCGGAGAGGCTGAGATTTTTGCCGTTAATTTCTATCATTTCTCTGTCCTCCAGAGATCCATGAGGAATTGGAGAGCTTCCTCGGGGGAGCGGGCTCTCCTCACTTCAATGGGGAGATCGGCCTCAAGGCCGAGAGCGATCAGAGGCTTGCCTATTCTAACTGCCGTGGCCATCTCAATAAGAGTTCCTGGACTTATTCCCACGGAGATCAGTGCCTCAGAAGACCTCACTATCAGAAAGTTTCTCATTTCTCCGAGCCCTGTTGCTATGGGTATGTCGATGCAGGAATTGCAGCTATGGGGATCCTCTCCAGGCAACATGCCGACCGTCAGGCCCTTTGAGCTTCTCGCTCCGCAGGCCGCTGCTTCCATCACTCCGCCCAGGCCTCCCGTTATTGTTATCCAGCCCTGAAGACCTATAAGCTCTCCGACCCGATAGGCGAGCCTGTAAGTCTTCTCATCGGGAAGGCTGGGTCCTATAACTCCTATGAGTCTGCGCACAGGCTATTTTATATAGCAACCTTTCAAAAACTGTCAAATTTTTTGACACCTTTCCCTGACTTCGCGGAGATGCACGGATTTTCAATCAGTGGGCAGAGAGGTGTAAAAAAACTTGACAGTCTGCGACTTTGTCAATCTGTAACTAAAATTCCGAAATTCAAGGGAGACAAAGGGTCCGTGAGATCCTCAGGCTGTAAGTAAATTTGGCGCTGAATTTGTATTCCATAGTTAGTGATGAAAAGAAAACAATTCGCCGCCGAAAAAGAAAGAGGGGATCAGAGACGAAGAAAACACCTGACCCATATTTCTGCCTCCTTCTCACAGCCCTCTTCCTGGTCCTGTATGGCCGTATTCTGGGGTGGGGGTGGGGAGTGGATGGGGAGCCAGCCATAAGTGGGAAAGCCCGATTAAATCCAGGGCTGCTTCCCCCTTCCTCTCGCGCCGGGCTGGGCTCCTTCGGAGCCCAGCCCGTCTCTTACGAGAGGCTTTAGTTTCCGAGGGAATAAAGTGAGGGCATAAGGTAAAGTTGGCTCTCCTTCAGGAGGGAGAGGGGCCATAGATAATCTGAAGAAGAGGCCAGGAGGGGGAACCTGGTCGAATGAAGGGGATAGATTTTGATGTCAACGGACCCCCTGATTTTGGCAAGCTCTTTTGCCTTTTCTATTGCCTCCTCGAGGCCGCCTATACTGTCAACGAGTTTTATCCCTTTTGCATCGGATCCAGCCCACACCCTTCCTCTCGCTATGGAATCGACCTGCTCGGCTTTCATGTTCCTACCGCTCGCAACCCTTTTGACGAAAGTCCAGTATCCCCAGTTGATCTCCTCTCTGAATTTCTTCCGCTCCTCATCTGTCATTTTCCGCCAGCTGGAGAAAGCGTCGGCATGAGCGCCCTTCTTGACCAGATCGGACGTGAACCCGAGTTTGCTGTAAAGCTCTTTCATGTAAAACTTCACCGACAGAATGCCGATGGAACCCGTGATGGTCGTGCGATCTGCCAGGATCTCGTTGGCATCGCAGGAAATGTAATAGCCGCCGGAGGCCGCCACGTTTCCCATGGAGACCACGACGGGTTTCTCCTTTTTCACCTTCCTTATCTCTGCTGCGATAATCTCCGAGGCGAGGGCCGATCCGCCGGGGGAGTTCACCCTGATAACCACTGCCTTAACCTTTTTGTCCTTTCTCAGCTTTTCCAGAATGCGCACCATGGCGTCGGAGCCGATGCTCGTGCCTGTCAAGAAGCTTCCGCCGCCCTCTCCCGTCACTATGCCTCCTTCTGCAGTGAGGACTGCTATGACCGGCGGCGTTCCCCATGAGAGGTTATAGGGTTTCTTCCTGTAATATTTCCAGAGGTCTACGAATCGGACCTTTTTGTCGAGATCCTCCTTTACGAAGTCTTCTACCTCGAAGGAGAAGACCAGCGAGTCCACCAGCCCCTTCTTGAGAGCATCGTCGGAATTGAAATAGCCCACATCGATCAGTTCCTCGAGGGAGGAATCTTTGAATTCCCTCGAGGCCTTGATTTTTTCCGTTATCTCGCTGTAAAAGACGTCCAGAAGCCGCGATTCCTGTTCCCTATCTGCTTCCGACATGTTCTCGCGAAGGAAGGGTTCGACAGCCGATTTGTATTCACCGACCCTCTCTATCTCGGTTTCGATCCCGAGCTTTTCCAGCGCCTTCTTCAGGTATATTTTTCTGAAATAGATTCCCGGCATGCTCACACCGCCGGAGGGGGAGAGCAGTATGCTGTCGGCAACACTCGCCAGGTAATAATCGGTCATGGAGAAGCCGTCGGCGTGCACATAGATCTTCTTGCCATTTTCCTTTATTTCCTCCAGGGCTTTCCTGAGTTCTTCTCTCTGAGCCATTCCCAGGGCAGGGTATTTCATTTCCACGAGAAGTGCCTTTACGCTCTTATCGTCTCGCACCTTTTTGAGGGCATCCAGAAGCTCGGGGAAGCTCTTCCCCTTCGTTCTGCCCAGGAAATCCTTTTTTCTCTCCTCGGGGAAGGAGCCAGAGAGCCTTAGCTTCACGACCTTCGCCCTGTGTATCGTTAAGGCCGACGGGTATTCTCGGTTTGAGAAGCAGACAGAGGAAACCACTTCGTCTTTTCGGTAATCGAAAGATGCACGGGAGAAGCCCGTTTTCAGTTCAAGTCCGACCCTTATTTCTTTGTCTTTTCCAGACGATGCCATCAATACAATGCCTTTCAGGGGTTCCAGCGACAGGCCGTACCAGTAATTTTCTATGGAATCGGCGTAGAGAAGGTCGCCGTAGAGGGTAAGGAAGTTACCGAGAGGTCTGAGCCCCAGGCCGAACCTCGCCGAATTCGGCCCCCCTTTGGGAAATCCCGCCGAAGCGCCGAGGGAGAAGAAGTTCCACGGCCTGAGCGTGAATCCGGCCCCGAATCCCTTTCTGTCCCCGAAATCCCAGGAGTATCCGAAGTAAAGGCCGTTTTTGAGCTTAAAAGAGCTGGAAAGCTGATAATAGGCCGTGTCTCGCCACCTGTATGCCCCGAACCCCAGGTTTCTAAGGGATAATGACAGCGTCACGGCCGTGTCCAGATCGGAAATTCTCCAGCTCCCCATGAATTCCAGGCCGTTCCTTATCGAAAATCCCGCTGGATTCAGGAAGGCCGACGCCGCACCCTCGGCGGTGGCCACCGAGGAGTTCTCAAAGAGGCCCAGAGACAGGGCCAGCAACAGAAATGCCTGCATATCTTACCTCCTCAGATTTTCAACTCGAGAGGACTTTCCTTATCCTCTCGAGAGCAAAGTCGATTTCTTCCTTTGTTATCACCAGGGGCGGGGCGAAGCGTATAACCTGTCCGTGGGTATCCTTGGCCAGAATGCCTTCCTCCATGAGTTTCTCACAGTAGGGCCTTGCCGTGCCGCATTCCTCTTTAATAACGACGCCGATGAGGAGGCCCTTGCCCCTGACCTCTTTGATGCAGGGGTTATCGATTTTCCTCAGTTCGCTCATGAAGTAGTCGCCCAGTTCCTTTGCCCTTTCGGGGAGTTTTTCCTCAACGATGACGTCCAGCGATGCCATTGCCACGGCTGCGCCCAGGGGGTTCCCGCCGAAAGTCGATCCGTGGTCGCCCGGCGTGAAGACATCCATTATCTCGTCATCGGCGAGTATGGCCGACACGGGATATAGCCCTCCCCCGAGGGCCTTTCCGAGGATCATTATATCGGGCTTCACCCCCTCGTGATCGCAGGCGAAAAAAGCCCCGGTCCTTCCGAGGCCGGTCTGAATCTCGTCGGCTATAAGAAGCACGTTGTTTTTCTTCGTTATCTCCCGGATTTTCTTCAGGTATCCGTCGTCAGGCACTACCACACCGCCCTCGCCCTGAATGGGCTCCACCAGGAATGCGACTGTGTTTTCAGTTATAGCTCTCTCCAGAGCGTCAGGGTCATTGTAGGGAATTATCCTGAATCCGGGCGTAAAGGGGCCGAATCCGTACCTGTACTGCTCCTCTGTGGAGAAGCTGATAATGGTTATGGTCCTTCCGTGAAAATTGTTCTCGCAGGCGATTATTTCGGCTTTGTTTTCCTCAACGCCCTTTTTTAGGTAACCCCACTTTCTCGCAGCTTTGAGGGCGGTCTCCACAGCCTCCGCACCGGTGTTCATGGGCAGAGCTTTGTCGTAGCCCGCCAATTCCGTCAGCTTTTTCAGGAAGGGACCCATCATGTCATTGTGGAAAGCCCGCGATGTCAGAGTTAACCTGTCCGCCTGTTCTTTGATCGCTCTGACTATTCTGGGATGACGGTGTCCCTGGTTGAGCGCCGAGTAAGCGCTGAGCATGTCGAGATACTTCTTGCCCTCGACGTCGTAAACCCAGACGCCTTCCCCTTTTGAGATCACCACAGGTATGGGCTCGTAATTGTGGGCGCTGACCCTGTTGACTTCATCTATGTAATCCCTCGAAGTTCTCATGGCATCTCTCCTTTTTCGGCTAATTTTAGTGTTTTCTGTAAGTTTCATCAATCGCGGATCAGAAATAAAAGAGATAGCGCAGCTTCACCACAGCTACCCTTTCCTGAGCCACATATCTTCCATCCTGGTTCTCTTCCAGATCGTTGATCGCCACGTAGAGCCAGGTTTTGGGTCTGGGGTTGTAAGAGATCAAGAGTCCCAGCCTGTGTGAGTCAAAATCTCCGGTGGTTTTCAGGAAAACGTGCTCGGTGTAAAGGGTCAGGAAGAGGTCTTTCCTCAGGGAATAGGTCACCCGGGGCCTGATGGAGGTCGTGATTTCCTCGATCTCTCCGCCCGGAGTCAGCTCTACCCAGTTCGATATGCGGGCCGATGTGTTCAACCTGGAAGACCACCTCATCCTCAGGAACCCCCCGATCATGCCGCTCCAGGCCAGGTAATCTCTCCTGTAATTGTAGGATCTGCCCCACCAGGTCCAGAGGTTGCCCGAGAGCTTCCTGGACCAGTCGCTCCAGCCGGAGAAGTTGACGGAAGCAGAGTTGTAGCGGAGCTCGCCTTCGCAGGCCTTCGAGAGTCTGACGTGAGTTTCAAAGCCCCAGAAATTTCTGAAGCGGAAGTTAGTCCCGAGAGAGAGACCCTTCCCGTAATAGAGGTCGTAGCCCGTCTTCGATGTGCCCAGGGTCGTCCAGAAAGTTATTTCCCTGAGGGGTCCGGTGTCAAAACAAAAAATTGGACCGATCCCGATGAGGAACTTTCTCAGGCCCTTCCAGGGGATATAGCCGACTTCGCTGACCGTGTAGTTATCTCCGGTGTACTTCAGCGAAGCGACGATGAAGTAGTTATCGGTTATCTTGCTGAACCCCGATCCGAAAGCCAGGTCACGAACCCCGCAGGAATCAGCGATGCTTGCCTCGGTCACGAGCTGGGCGGAGGATGATCTGAAGACGCCCGAAAGGAGCAGAGCCCTGTTGTGGCCACCTTTTCGCTCCTTGCCGGAGTAGAGGAGTTCTATCAGGGAATTCCCGAAAAGCTGTTTTTTGATGCTTCCTATGGTGTAGAGTGCGGCTTCTTCGCCGTCTTTCTCGCCAGTGTGGACTGCGATAAGACCGAATTCGTGCCTTTCTCCCTTCCCGATCACTTTAAGCCCCGCGTTGATGGGGACTTCCTCTCCCCCGGGGAGTTTTTTGCCTATTCGCCTTGAGTAGAATATGTTGAAGGGGCTGTAAAATCCCATTTCTCCGAACCCGGATGTCTCGAAGATCCTTTTACCCTCCGTGAAGAAAGGCCTCATCTCCATGAGGTAAGTCTCGTATCTCGAAAGGTTAACCTCATAGGGATCTGCTTCAATCTGGGCGAAATCCGGATTTATCGTCGTCTGAATCGTGAGCTGGGGCGTCGGGTCCCATCTCAGGTCGAGCCCGAAATCGGGTTTGATATCCGTCTTTTCGCCGTCTATCTTTTCGCTTCTCATCATCGAAACCGGGTAGATTTCCAGGTATTTCCCGCTTGCTGGAGGCATGAGTCCCTTCAGTTCTCCGAATCTGGAGACCCGCAGGCCCTCGGACTTTTTCATAGGGATCCAGTAGTCGGTTTCGTGTAAAGAGCGGATCTCCCTCATGAAATTAACTCCCCAGACCGAACTGTTCCCGGAATAGCGGAGGGATTTAAAGGGTATCCTGATTTCCACCGCGTATCCCCTAGGAATCTCGCCGGAAGCCGCTTCCCAGATGCCTTCGTAGGACCAGTCCCTCGTCCGGCCGTCATCGCTGATGTAGAAGTCTTCAAGGACGCCGGCCCTGTTGACCTCAAATCCGTATGCGGTGCGGCTATTGTGAAAGGTGTCAAGAAAGATCCCGACGCAATCGCCTCCGCATTCGTCTTTCTGAGTTATTCTTATGTCAGCTTTCGCCTTCTGGAAACATCTGAAAGCCACGTAGAGGTTTTCCCTGTCCTGAAGGATATATACTTCCGTTGATTCGCTGGGGCTCTTTCCCTCGTCCGGGAAAAACTGCACGAAGTCAGCAACGGGATCCGCTTCGAACCACAGACTCTCTAAAGTCCCGTCGATAACGGGTGGTGTGTCAACGGCTTTCACTGGTACAGTTTTTGGAGTCGCTGTCAGCAAACACAGGATCGCCGTCATCATTTCAGTTTCTTCCCTCTATTCTGAAGTCAACGAGGTTCAGCGCTCCCTCTATCTCGATGATCACCTTGTGTTCCGCCTCATCGTAGTTCAGTGTTTTATAGCCTTCATCGGTTTTTTTCACGCCCTCCAGATCTCTGGAGGACAATATTCCCTCCATTTTTAAGAAGACTCCGAGGTCCTCAGGTGCGATGATGTCTATGGATGCAAAAGCGCAGGATATGTCTATCTCGGCATCGTTCTTCCATTTTCCGCTCAAATCGAGGTAAAGCCTGGAAAGGCCGTGTTCGAGGGTCAGTTTTTTGAAGCGCGCATTTCCGACGTGGAGGAGTTTTAAAGATGCCAACCCGTGGTCTATCTCGAAAT
>JAGGUL010000071.1 GCA_021158525.1 Candidatus Hydrothermota bacterium
ACGAATATGAGGAGGAAGAAATGAAGAGGAGGGATGAACTTTTCGACGTAAAGCTACATGACCCTTACATGGACAAGAACATATACAAGGATCCCACGATTTGTCCTTCCTGTCATCTCGTCTACCACAACAAGAGATGGCACAGGAACGAGAAGCTTCACGAGGAACTCGTAAAGAGCGACAAAGTTGACTACAAAAAGTGTCCCGCCTGCAGGAAGGCGGATGATCACTATCCACTTGGGGTTCTCAGGCTTACAGGGGATTATGTCTGGAAGAAAAAAGAGGAAATACTCAACCTTGTGAGGAACACGGCTGAGGCTGAGGAAAAGCGCAATCCCCTCGCTCGTGTAATGAACATAATCGAGACCGATGAGGGCCTTATAATCGAGACGACCACCGAGAGCCTCGCCAGGAGGCTCGGCAGGTGTATAGACAAGGCCCATCACGGAGAGCTGGAATATATCTTCTCCGACAGCCAGAAATTCCTCAGGGTTGAGTGGTCAAAATCCTGACGGGAGAAAGTGAGCGAGTCTGACCCGGAAAACAGCCTGATCGAGAAAGCCGCTTCCCTCATTCGGGAAGCTGGCAAGGCGACAGCCCTGACAGGAGCGGGGATTTCCGCCGAGAGCGGCATTCCCACCTTCAGGGGCAAGGACGGTTTGTGGCAGAAATATGACCCCGAAGAGCTTGCCACCGAGAGCGCCTTCCGGCAAAACCCGGAGAGGGTATGGGAGTGGTACTGGTTCAGGATCGACCTGGTCAGGAAGGCAAAGCCGAACCCCGGTCACCTCGCCCTCGCCGAGATGGAGAGGCTACACCCCGACTTCATGGTGATGACCCAGAACGTGGACGGCCTGCATTTCAGGGCCGGCAGCAGGAACGTCCTCGAGTTCCACGGGAACATAATGAGGGCCCGCTGCACATCCTGCGGAAGGAAATTCGACGTGGACGAGATAAAGAGGGAAAAGCTGCCCAGATGCCCCGAATGCGGCGATCTCCTCAGGCCCGACGTCGTCTGGTTCGGGGAGTCACTCGACCCCGACGTGCTCGAAAAGGCGGATAAAAGGGCGAGGGAGACCGACCTCCTCCTGGTCGTCGGAACTTCCCTTCTCGTTTATCCCGCGGCTTCCATCCCCCTTCTCGCGAAGGAGCGGGAGGCGAGGATAATAGAGGTGAACCTCGAGGAGACCTACATAAGCGCCGAGGCCGACATCTCCTTCAGGAACAAAGCCGGCGAAGTCCTTCCCCTTATCGCCGAGAGGCTGAGGAGATATTATGAAAATCGATCCTGAGAAAATAGGCATAAAGGTCAAAAACCCCGAGTTCAAAATAGAGCTGAAGAGGGCAAATATCCGCCAGAACCTGGTCACGGGGCTCATCGCCCTGACTCCCATTTTCATAACCATTTACATCCTCATTTTCCTGCTGAACTTAGTGGGAGGAAGCCTCGGCGGTCTGCTGGCCATTTTCCCGGGCCTTGGAAGCCTCCCCAAGTCAGCTCTGACCCTCATCGCAGTCTTTCTGGTTTTCCTGTTGACCTATGTGATGGGCGTCCTCACGAGGAGCTTTGTAGGGGCCAAGATCCTGTCTTACAGCGAAAACCTCCTCACCAGGCTTCCCGTAGTCAGGAAGATCTATATCGCCTCGAAACAGCTCACCAACGCCCTTTTCAGCGAGAAGGCCGCCTTCCGAAAGGCGGTTCTCGTTCAGTTTCCGAGAAAGGGTTTCTTCGCCATAGGCTTCATCACCTCTGACGTCACAGTCGAGGTGGAGGGCGTTCGCTACAAAAACGTCTTTATCCCGACGACGCCCAACCCAACATCGGGCTTTTATCTCATGATACCGGAGAACGAGATTCAGTATCTGACGATACCTCCGGACGAAGCCATCAAGATAATTATGTCGGGCGGAATAATCTTAAAACACGGAGGGCTGAGGATAGAAGATGCCATCGTTACCCGAAAGTCTGAAAAAACTGATTAGGAGAATACAGGGAAGGGTCGGCTCTCTCGAAGACCTGATCGAAATACTGAAGAAGGCCCACAGCGACGGCATAATCTCGTCGGACCTCTATGCAATAAACGAGAGGCTATTTCAGATAGCCGACAAGACCGTCGACGAGGTGATGGTGCCGAGAGTGGATATGGTCGCCGTGTCCCAGGATACACCGGCCAGCGAGGTCATCGAGATCTACAAAAAATGGGGCTTCTCGAAGATACCGGTTTACAGGAAAAGGCTGGACGACGTGGTGGGCATCCTCTACATAAAGGAGCTCATCAAGCATCTGAACGAGATCGAGACGCTGAATGCTGGCAGCCTTGCCATAAAGCCCTATTTCATCCCCGACTCGAAGAAAGTCATCGACACCCTGCGGGAATTCCAGGGCAGAAGGATCTCGATAGCCCTCGTTGTGGATGAGTTCGGCAGCGTCATAGGCCTCGTCACCCTTGAGGACCTCCTCGAGGAGATCGTCGGCGAGATCTGGGAGGAGTTCGACAGGGAGGAATTCCTTTACCGCGAGACCGAGGACGGGACCATCATCTTCAACACGAAGATAGACCTGGAGGAGGCCTCGAGGCTCCTCGGGAGAAAGCTCGAAGCGGAAGACGTCCATACCCTCGGCGGATACATCCTCATGAAGCTGGACAAGGTCCCCCGAATAGGCGAGAAGTTCGTCCTCGACGACGTGGAATTCGAGGTCCTCGAGGCGACCCAGCAGAGGCTCAAAAAGGTCAGGGCGAAGGTCCAGGAGGCGCCGAAAGAGGGTGAGGTTCAATCGGCAGCCTGAAGGACGCCCGCTCATCTCTCCGAAAGGATTGCTCTGATGGGATCGAGAGGGCCGGGCAGCTCCTCCGGTACTGCGGAATATAACCTGTGGGTGTCCTTTCGGAGTTTTTATTCCGGCGAAATGCCGAGCCCCCCTCTTCCTCAAAATTAGTTCTTACCGAAATCTTCGTTTTCTTACTCATCGCTGGTTAACCTCCTTTCCTCCTGTGAACCCTCTCAAGCTGATTATACAACCTGACTATAGCCCTGTTAATTTC
>JAGGUL010000097.1 GCA_021158525.1 Candidatus Hydrothermota bacterium
CGTTCATGGGGAGTTCCTCCTTTAAGTTTTGGCTAATGGTAAGGCATAAGGAGCTTCCCATGAATGTTGTTTGGGTATTTTGAGGAAACAATACCCCTTTCGGTAAGATTATTTTTGAGGAAAAGCGCGATCTTGAAAGGCGGTCCTATGTCATTTACAATCAACAACGACATGGATTCAGTGGAAATTCTAAGAGGAAAAGAAGAAAGGATAGAGTTCAGAGAGGGCTTTTCGAAAGAAGTGATCAAAGTGGGGTCTGCCTTCGCCAACGCCGAGGGCGGCCTTATAGTGCTCGGGGCCGATCGGAACGGCGGGGTGGTGGGAATTGAGGAGGCAGAGGAGCTCGGACGGGAGATAGTAGAGGGCTTCAAAAAGCATACAGACCCACAGATAATTCCGGAGATAACGACCCTCAGGACCGAGAAGGGAACTCTCCTTCTGATCAGGATCCCGGAGTTTCCCCTTAAGCCCGTCCAGTTTGACGGGAAGTGCTACATGAGGGAGGGCAAAAAAGTGAGGCTCCTCGGGCCCGAGGAAATAGCGGAACTTCACCTCAGGTCCCTCGGCCTTTCCTGGGATGCCTTTCCCGCCAGGGACGCCGAGATCGGTGACCTGGACCTCGACAGGTTCGCTCTCTATGTGGAGAAGGCCAGGAAGGCCGGGAGGCGGAGCTTCCCCGATAAGCCCCTTTCGGAACTCCTCGCGGATCTTGAGCTCGTCAGAGAAGATAGGCCCACATGGGCTGCTGTCCTTCTCTTCGGCAGGGACCCCCAGAGGTTTCTTCCCCAGGCAGTGGTTCATTGTGGAAGGACCAAGGGGCTCTCGGAGATCGTTGACCACAGGCTTCTGGGCGGGACGGTAATTGAACAGGTCGACGAGGCGATGACCTTTATCAAGAGGCACATTGCCGTCCACCTGGTTATTTCGGAGAGCCCGGAGCGCATGGAGGTCTGGGATTTCCCCCTGGAGGCGCTGAGGGAGGCGGTGATCAACGCGATAGTTCACCGCGACTACAGGGAACCATCGGACATACAGCTCAGGATCACCGACGACAAGGTTTCGATATGGAACCCGGGACACCTTCCCGATGGCATCACCGTAGAGGGACTTTACGGAATGACCCATCCTTCGAGACCCCGAAACAGGCTGATCTCCCAGATTTTTTATGATCTCGGGCTTATTGAAAGGTACGGCAGCGGGGTACCGCGGATGATCGAGGCTCTCGAGAGGGCTGGCCTTCCCACTCCGCTTTTCGAGGAAGCCCACGGCGGCTTTTCCGTCACGTTCATAAAAGACCTCTACACCGACGACCGACTCGAAGAGATGGGGCTTACCGATCGGGAGATCGAGATAGTCCGATATCTCAAAAAGAAGGGGGAGGCGAAGCTTTCCGACATAAAGGACCTCTTCCCAGCTCTCTCCGATAAGACCGTCTACAGGATGCTTCAGAACCTGGTGGAGTCGGGCATATTGAGGGCATCGGGAGAGAAAAAGGGGCGACGTTACACACTGAAGTGAACCTTTTTGAACATTTACCGGACGTTTCGGACATTTATCGGACATATCGGACACGAAAGGAAATCAGCTCCCTTAAAGGGTTCCGGTTTATCGGACATATCGGACAGGCTTGCGGGATCTGCCCGAGGAGCAGCAGATGAGCGGGGCGGGAGCCTTTCGGGCACGGCTTACCTGATCCCTTCTTACCCTTGAGGAGTCCCTTATAACTTGACGGGAAGGAAAATCATTAATATAATTGCCACTTAGGAAAACAGCCTTTCAATTTTTAATTTTCTAAAAGGAGGCGCTTAATTGAAGAGTTTGAAGTGGCGCATTGTGATTGTTGTAGCTCTATTTATAATAGCCCTGTGGACGCTCTATCCCACCTACAGGTATTACTCGATGAACCAGTCGCAGCTCGAGACCCTGCCGAAGGCGGAGAGGGAGATCCTCAAGAGAAAATCCCTGAATTTGGGGCTTGACCTGCAGGGCGGAATGTACCTCCTTTACGAAGTGGACAGGTCCAAGCTCAAACCGGAAGAAGTAAAGGGCGCCGTGGATCGCGCGATCGAAGTTATCAGGAACAGGATCGACCAGTGGGGTGTTTTTGAGCCTTCCATCGAGAAGCTCGGAGAGGACAGGATTCTCGTGCAGCTTCCGGGCGTTTTGGATAGAGAAAGGGCGAGGTCTCTTATCGGCCGTACAGCCCTTCTGGAATTTAAGCTCGTCGCCAAGACGTCCCTCGTGAACGACATCATCAAGAAGGTCGACGACAAGCTTCACGAGGTTGAGCTTTCAAATCTCCCTCCCGATTCTGACACCCTCTCCCTCGACCCCAATCCATTCCTGAATCTCCTCGGAAGGATTGGATCCGATGTGATCGCCGTGCCCGAGGAGAACGTGAAGAGGGTCGAGGAGATCCTCAATATGGATGAAATAAAAGCCGTGATTCCGAAGAGTTACGAGTTTCTTTTCGGCAAACCCGTGGAGAGAGAGGGTAGAAAGTACAGGCCTCTCTATCTGGTCAAGAAGGACCCCGTCCTGACCGGTGCCTATCTGACCGACGCCAAACCCGATATCTATCGGGGAGGCGAGGCCAGGCTGCAGAACACTCCTGTCGTTTCCATCACTTTCGACAGAAAGGGAGCTGCGCGTTTCGCGGCCGTCACGGGTCAGCACGTGGGTGAGAAACTCGCCATCGTTCTCGACGGCGTGGTTCAGTCGGCTCCTGTCATCCAGGAGAGGATAAGCGGAGGCAGGGCAATCATAACAGGGCTGGACAGTATGGACGAGGCGAAAGACCTGGCCATCGTGCTGAGAGCAGGTGCCCTTCCCGCACCTCTTAAGAGGCTCGAAGAAAGGTCTGTGGGGCCGCTTTTAGGAAAGGATTCCATCAGCAAAGGTATCACGGCCCTTATCATCGGGTTTCTCGCCGTTGTGCTGTTCATGGTCTTCTACTACAGGGGAGCTGGACTCATCGCCGACCTGGCCCTGATACTGAACCTGATCTTCGTAATGGCCCTGCTGGCCGGCTTCCATGCCACCCTGACCCTCCCAGGACTGGCGGGCCTCATACTCACTGTGGGTATGTCGGTTGACGCCAACGTGCTGATTTTCGAGAGGATAAGGGAAGAGCTCGGCCTGGGCAAAACTCCAAAAGTCGCCATAGCCACAGGATATTCCCGCGCTCTGATCACTATTCTCGATGCCAACCTGACGACTCTCATCGCGGCTCTGGTCCTCCTGAGATTTGGAACGGGCCCCATCAAGGGTTTCGCAGTGGTGCTCTCCCTCGGAATTCTCGTGAGCTTTTTCACCGCCATTTTCGTTACAAGGATAATTTTCGATTACCTTATTTTCGTCAAGAGGATCAAGAAGGTAAGTATCTGAAGGAGGAGAAAAGATGCGCTTTTTCAGGAATCCCAACGTAGATTTTGTCGGAATGAGGCGTTATGCCTTCATAGTGTCAGGGGCCCTCATCGTGCTCAGCCTGGTTACCCTTCTCGTGAGGGGCGGGCCGAGATACGGAATTGACTTCACGGGCGGAACGCTCGCCCAGGTCCACATCGACGGAAAGATCGACATAGGGAAGATAAGACAGGCCGTCTTTGACGCCGGCATAAAGAGCGCAGAGATACAGAATTTCGGTTCCCCCAACGATTTTCTCATAAAGTACAAGGAAGAGGTTGATGCTTCGGATCTTGTTAAGGCCCTCAAGCAGTCTCTGGGCGTCGACATCAGGCTCGACAGGACCGAGGAGGTCGGTCCGAGGATCGGGCAGGAGCTCAAGAAAAAAGCGCTTCTGGCCCTTCTCGTGGGACTCGCATTGATGCTGATTTACATCACCTTCCGGTTCGACTTCAAATTCGGAGTTGGTTCGATCTTCGCCCTCTTCCACGACGTCTTCATCACCATCGGCATCTTCTCCCTCCTGAACAAGGAGATCACCATTCCCATAGTGGCGGCGCTTCTGACGATCATCGGTTATTCCATCAACGACTCGATAGTCGTGTCCGACAGGATCAGGGAGAACCTTCGAAAGCTCGGCAAGGTTATTGTCCTGCCCAAGTTCATCTCGACCGTCAATCGCAGCCTCAACGAGACCCTTTCGAGAACCGTGATCACGTCCCTGACCACCCTGATCGTGCTGATATCGGTTCTGATCTTCGGCGGTCCCGTTATCTTCGATTTCGCTTTCGCCCTCACGGTCGGTGTCATCGTGGGAACCTATTCCTCGGTTTTCGTGGTCGCCGCCCTCGTGGTGGAGTGGACACAGGCGACCCATAAGGGCAGAAGATGATCTTCGGGGTCCTTGGGAATCCCAGGAAAAAGGAAATTCCCGGGGTGCTCCAGGAGTTAAGGAAGAACGCCGATAAAATTGAGATCTATTTTTCTGAGGAACTTAAGGACCTGGTCCCCGGAGAATCCGGGGACCAGGTCCTTCCCCTTGAAGAGGTTGTGAGAAGGGCGGATGTCCTTTTTTCCCTTGGAGGGGATGGCACTTTCCTGAAAGCGGCAAGGGTTTCCGGGGGGAAACCCATCGTCGGGATCAATCTCGGAGGCCTGGGGTTCCTCAATTTCTTCAGTCCCGATCAGATCCCCGAGGTGGTTGACAGGTTGAAAAGGGGAGATTTTTTCATCGAGAAGAGAGATGCCTTAGTTGCTCTCCGCTCCGAAAAGGACGAGAAGTTCTTCGCCCTGAACGACGTCTCCATCACGATCACGGGATCGAGTCGCATGATAGAGATAGTGGTGGAGGCCGATGGAGAGCTGATGAGCCATTATCGTGCCGATGGGATCATCGTTTCCACGCCCACCGGTTCGACAGCCTATAACCTCGCAGCGGGAGGCCCCGTTGTTCATCCCGATGTCGACGCCATCATCGTAACTCCGATCTGTGCCCACATCCTTTCCATAAGGCCCGTGCTCCTTCCCTCAAGCACTGTCGTCAACATAACGGTCAGGGTTAAGGGAGAGGAGAAACTCATGATCTCCGCTGACGGTCAGCAACAGTCTATGCTCGTGTCGGGAGAAAAGGTCAGCGTCCGGGTCGACAAAGGGGCTGTAAGCATGGTGAGGTTCGAAGACACCCCAGGTTTTTTCGAGATTTTGAGGGAAAAGCTCTGCTGGGGGTGAATTTTTTTGCCGCTCAAGGAACTCTTCCTGAAGAATTTTATCCTGGTGAAGGATGCCCACATCGAGTTTTCGCCGGGATTTAATGTCCTCACCGGCGAAACAGGGGCAGGCAAATCTATGCTGGTAAACGCGTTGCTCTTTCTCGGAGGAGCGGATGTGGACTGGGAGGTTTTCGGCGGGCAGCGGGGCGAGGCAGTCGTGGAGGCTCTTTTCGTGAGGCGGGGCGAGACCCTGAGGGTGAAGAGGATTATAAATCCGGAAAAAAGAAGGACCAGGGCCGAGATAGACGGGCATCACGCCACAAAGAGCGCGCTCAGGGAGAGGATAATGCCGCTTTTTGAGATTCACGGCCAGCACGAGAACGAGCTGCTTCTCGATCCGTCGACCCACCTTTCATTTTTTGACAGGGCTACGGGCCTTTCGGAGCTTCAGAGGGAGGTGGAGTCGCTTTTCGAGAGAAAAGAGGAGCTTGGGACCGAGCTGAGAAAGCGGAAGAGGGACATAGAGAGGCTGAAACAGGTAAGGATGTTGAGGGAGTATCAGCTCGAAGAGCTCAGGAGGGCGGAGCTTAAAGAGGGAGAGGTCGAGGAGCTGGAAGAGGCGATTGAGAGGCTTTCCCACGTGGAGGCATTGAAGGAGGGGATAAACAGAGTCCTCGATCTCCTCTACCGAGATGACGATTCGGCCTACAACAAGGCTTTTGCTGCGGGCAGAATACTCGAGGAGCTGGGCAGGTTTGACAGGGCCATAAGGCCGATAATAGAGAACCTCAGGGCTTACGGGGCGGCCATCGAGGACAGCTGGAGGGAACTTATAGCGTACGAGGAGAGGCTGGAGTACGACCCAGAGGAGCTCGAGAACATGAGGGCGAGGCTTTCCTTTCTGAAGGAGCTTGAGAAAAAATACGGCAGAAGCGCTGATGAACTCCTGAAATTTAAGGAGGAACTCGAGGAGGAGCTCGAATCCCACGAAGAGGTGCTCGACACGGAGGAGCTCGAGGAGGAGATCGGGAAGGTCAGCCGTGAGTTTACGGAGAAAGCCCGTCTTCTCAGCCGGTTGAGGAAGGAGAAAGCCCCTCTTTTCTCGGGGGATGTCGAGGAGAGGCTCCGAAGGCTGGGATTCGGGGATGTTCTTTTTGCCGTTGACCTCCCGGAGACGGAACCTGGCCCCTGGGGGCTGGAGAGGGCTCTTTTCCTTTTCAGCGCGAACCCGGGGCGTGCTCCTTTGCCCATTAATAAGATAGCTTCGGGAGGGGAGCTTTCCAGGCTGATGCTCGCCCTGCGAGGCATGCTGGTGAACGATGATTTCGAGGGCGTCCTCATTTTCGACGAGATCGATCAGGGCATTGGGGGAAGGGTTGCGCAGGTCGTTGGTAGCGAGCTCAGGAAGCTGGCATCGGGGCATCAGGTCGTGGTTGTGACTCACCTTCCACAGATTGCGGCTTTTGGAGAGAAACACTTTCTCGTTCGGAAAATTACAGGGGAGCAGACCTACACGGAGGTGAGAGAACTGGTGGGCAGCGAACGCATCGACGAGATAGCCAGGATGCTCGCAGGAGAGAGGATCACGGAGTCATCCCGCCTCCATGCCCTGTCACTTCTCGAGGAAGCGGGTTGACAGGACTCGGCTTTCTCTCTTATTTTCTAATAAGGAGGTGAAATTGGACAGAGACGAGACGAGGGAACTCGTTTTGAAGGCGGCGAGGGCCGCCTTTGACAAAAAAGGCGAGGATATATTGATCCTGAATATCGGGAAGGTCGCTTCCTACATAACGGACTACTTCCTGATAGTGACGGGAAAGACTTCGGAACACCTCAGGGCCATGGCCGACTTTATCGAGGAGAGGCTGAGCGAAGAGGGGGCGGTTATGGATCACATTGAGGGCTACGAGGTGGGAAAGTGGATTCTCATGGATTACGGTGATTTTGTGGTGCACATTATGCTCGAGGCGACGAGGGCTTATTATTCCCTTGAGGACATGTGGGGCGATGCAGAGGAGGAGAAGTTCGATGTGGAAAAGACCGAAAGAGGAGATTAAGGAGTTTCTCGAGAGGAAAGCGAGAGAGAAATTCGGGGAGGTCCCCGGATTTTTCGTGAGGGAGACCGACGAGAAGTTCGGAGATTACGCCTCCAACATCGCCCTTGTCCTCGCCAAGAAGCTCCAAAAATCCCCCGGGGAGATATGGGAAGCGCTCAGCCATGACCTGGAAAAGTGGGGAGGGGAACTCTATTTCAGCGAATTAAATTTTGTCTCGGGCTTTATCAATTTCAAGCTCCGCGATGAGGTCCTTCACAGCTTCCTCAATGAGGCGGCCTTCAGGCCCGATGATTTCCACAGACTCGGCATCGGGAAGGGCATCAGGGTGAACGTGGAATTCGTCTCCGCCAATCCCACAGGGCCCCTCAACGTGGCCAATGCCAGGGCCGCTGCCGTCGGCGACAGCCTGGTCAGGATATTGAGGGCCGCCGGCTATCGCGCCGACAGCGAGTATTATGTCAATGACGCCGGGGGGCAGATAAGGGCGCTCGGCGGTTCGATCCTCTGGCGATTGGGAAAGCGCGAGGAGCCGCCTCAGGACGGTTATCTCGGCGATTACCTCGTGGAGATTGCCAGGAGGCTTGGCGAAGCGGAGAACGAGCTTGAGGCGGGCAGTAAGGCCGCCGATATGATCCTGGAAAACCAGATGGAGACCCTGAAGAGATTCAGGGTCTCTTTCGACGCCGTCACCAGGGAGAGCTCCATCAGGAAGTCTCCTCTCGTGGAGGAGGTGAAGGAGAAGCTCGAGCCCCATGTCTATACGAGCGAGGGGGCCCTTTACTTCCGGTCGAGCCAGTTCGGCGACGAGAAAGACAGGGTTCTGGTGAGGAGCAACGGCGAGCCCACCTATTATTTCTTCGATCTCGTATACCATTACGACAAATTCAAACGGGGCTACGAGTACATGATAGACCTTCTCGGGCCCGACCATCACGGGCACATTGCCAGGATGAAAGCGGGGCTTGAAGCTATGGGTATAGGAGGCGGCAGGCTCGAGGTCCTGATAGTTCAACAGGTGAACCTGGTGAGGGGCGGCGAGAGGGTCGTGATGTCGAAAAGAAAAGGAGAGTTCTTCACCATGGATCAGCTTCTCGACGAAGTGGGAGTCGATGCAGCCAGGTTCTTTTTCCTTCTGCGCTCAGTCTCGTCGCATCTCGATTTCGATCTCGACCTGGCCAGGACGCTGGGCAGGGAGAATCCGGTTTATTACGTTCAGTATCTGCACGCCAGGACGAGGAGCCTCCTGGAGTTCGCCTCTTCCAGAGGCCTGTCTCCCGAGGGGGCCGATCCCTCGAAGCTGGAACTTCCGGAGGAGAGGACCATTCTCAGGAAGATGCTTTTCTTCCAGGATCTGATAGAGGAAATAGCCAGGAACAGGAGTCCTCACCTCATGCCCCATTATCTCCTTGAGCTGGCGTCTCTCTATCACAATTACTATCAGAAGGTGAGAATAGTGACCGAGGACGAGGGGCTGTCGAAGGCGAGGCTCCTTTTGTCTCTGGGGGTGGGGAACGTCGTGAAGAAGGGGCTTGAGCTCATCGGAGTTGAGGCTCCCGAGAGAATGTAAAGGAGGGCAGATGAGAGAACCGGGTAAGATAAGGCCCACAAGGATAACGAGAAATTACCTCAAGGATCCCGAAGGTTCGGCGCTCATTGAGGTTGGAGACACGAAGGTTCTGTGCACAGCTACCGTCACCGACAAGGTCCCCAATTTCCTGCAGGGGACGGGCGAGGGGTGGGTTACCGCCGAATACGCATTGCTTCCCCGCTCCACGCCGGAGAGGAAAGTCCGCGAGATCAGGATGGGAAGGCCCGATTCGAGGTGCGTTGAGATCTCCAGGATGATAGGCAGAGCCCTCAGGGGCGCCGTGGACCTCTCCAAACTCGGCGAGTACACCATAATAATCGATTGCGACGTGCTGCAGGCCGACGGCGGGACCAGGACGGCTTCCGTGACGGGAGGGTTCTGTGCCCTCTACGACGCCGTGAAGTTCATGAGGAGACACGGGCTGATAAAGGAGAACCCGATCAGGGAGTTCGTGGCCGCCGTTTCGGTGGGAATAGTCAAGGGGGAGGTTCTTCTCGACCTCTCTTACGAAGAGGATTCCCAGGCCGACGTGGATCTGAATGTGGTCATGACCGAATCGGGAAGGCTTGTGGAGATTCAGGGTACGGGAGAGAAAAGAGCCTTCACCAGGGAAGAGCTGAATAAGATGCTCGATATGGCATGGTCGGGGATCAAAGAGCTCATAAGGATTCAGAAGGAAACCCTGCTTTCGTGAATGCCAGAGAACTCGACAGATGGAGAAATATTTTGAACGAGTCGTGTCTGAAAAGATGGCCGGGACCAGGCTCGATACCTACCTGGTTCGGAGCGGGATCGGCGTTTCCAGAAGTCAGGCGGAAAAACTCATCAAGGAGGGGAAGGTTCTCGTCAATGAGAAACCTTCCAAGCCTGGCTATAAGGTAAAGAGCGGCGACAAAATAGTCGCCAGGTTCGAGGTTCCCGATAGATTTGAGATACTCGCCCAGGATCTTCCCGTTGAGGTGGTTTACGAGGACGGTGACATCGTGGTCATCAACAAACCAAAGGGTATGGTCGTCCACCCTGCCAGGGGAAATTACGAGGGGACGCTGATAAACGCATTGCTCGCCAGATACAGGGATCTTCCCAGGACGGGCGATAAGACCAGGCCCGGAGTCGTTCACAGGCTGGACAAGGACACGACGGGGCTTCTCGTTGTTGCTAAGACCGACGTTGCTCTCCGCAGTCTCGGAAGGCAGATGGAGCTGAAGACGGCCAGGCGGATATACCTGGCGGTGGTCTGGGGGTCAGTGCCCCTCGACAAAGGCATGGTCGATGCTCCCATCGGCCGCCATCCCATAGACAGGAAGAGAATGGCGGTGACGCCTTTCCGCTCCAGGCACGCGGTCACCGAGTACAGGGTCATCAGGCGTTACGGCAGGCTCGCGACCCTCCTCGAGGTTTCCCTCAGGACGGGGAGGACCCATCAGATCAGGGTACACTTCGAATATCTCGGGCATCCCGTCGTGGGTGATCCCGTTTATTCCGGCCGCGATACCCGTAAGATCCTGGGTATAGTTCCCACCGATTCCGCCGATAGGGTGGCTGACATCCTGGAAATAATGGATCGACAGGCGCTTCACGCCTACAGGTTGAAGCTCATGCATCCCACGAAGAAGCTCGAAGTGGAATTCAAGGCTGACCTTCCGGAGGATATGGCGAAGCTGATAGATTATCTCGACGAGGCTTACGGGTTCACGCAGCCACCAGCTTTATGAGGGGGATAACCATCTCCTCTAAGGAGATGCCCCCGTGATATATGCCGCCCCTGTATTTCTTCTCAAAACGGTGAGGGTCAGAGGGGTATACGAAATAGGCGTAATCGGTGGCGAGGGCGAGGCGTGCCTGTCCTCTCATGCTCGGCAGGCCGAACTCCCTGAGATCTCTCACCAGGAGAATCCCCTTGCTCTGGGGCTTAACTGAATCTCCGAATTTATAGCGCAGCCCGCGGGTTAGTTCGCCACCGCCCTGAATTATGGCGGGGTTGTAAGCCTCAACCCAGCCGTGATCCGAAGTTAGGAATATGACGTAGCCCTTCTGGGCCAGCACCGTGAATTTGTCGAAGAGGTTGGATTCGCTCAGGACGAAGCTGCTCCAGCGGATAAAGCCTTCGCCGTCGGGAGAGAGCTCCTTCAGGGCCTGGATCTCCTGCCTCAGGTGGGAGAGAAGGTCCAGGAAGTTGACCACATAAACCTCCATGTCGGCATTTCCGACGCGGATATCCTTCAGGTCGTTCAGTGAGTTTATCTTCTTGAAATCGAGCTTGGCCCAGCTATAGCCCTTTTCCCTCAGCTGCTCGAGCATCAGCTCTATCTCGTGACGGTTATCCTTCGTCCAGCCCGGGTGCCTTCTCTCTATGTCCACGGGCAGTATGCCTGCAAAGAGGGCGTTTCTCGCATAGGGCGTGGCAGTGGGGAGGAGAGCCATGTAGTCTTTCTGCTCCACCTTCAGGGAGCGAGGGAGCTCTTTCAACATGCGCATGAACTGGTCGTGGCGGAAGTTATCGAACACGAAGAAGGCGACTTTGCCCGTGTAATTGAGCTCCGGGAGCACTTCCCTGGCGACCACATTGTGGGACATGGCGTAATTCTCGTCCTTTATGAGTGAGGAGTAATTTCTCTCTATCCAGCGTGCAAACTCGAGGTTCTGAGCGGAAAGCTCGCTCTCCAGGGTCTCCTCCTCTTCGGCCTCGATCCTCCAGAGAGAGAAGAGCCTTCCCTTTCTGAGCCATCCCTCGTAGTCCTGTGGAAGCGATTCGATCTCCCTGTAGATCTCGATCAATTTTTTCCCGAGCCTTCTCTGCTTGATCTCTTTGAGCTGTAGCCTCTTCAGGAGGGCCAGAATTTGCGAAGGCTGAACGGGTTTGACGATGTAGTCGAAGACCTCTTCTGCGATGGAATCCTCGATAATATCCCTGTCGGTGACCATTGTCACGAGGGCAACGGGGATGTGAGGGGCGGCCTTTTTCACCTCCTTGAGGAGTTCCAGGCCGTTCATCTCGGGCATGCGGTAATCGAGGAGTATCAGGTCAAAGGATTCCTGTTCCAGTATTTTTATGGCGTCGGCCGGGTGATCTACGGCCTTTACCTGAATTCCTTCCTTTTCGAGAAATAAAATGTGAGGGCGGAAGCCCTCGATCTCATCGTCGACCCACAGAAGTTTCATACCCTTTGACAATTAGCCTTTCCTACCTCCGGAGAAAATCGCTTTTATCTTTCCCCAGGAAGACACGTCAAGCCCGGAAGAAGGCGGGTTTTCCTCGCCCGGTGTGGGTTGACCCACTGATTTGAAATCGTATGGGGAATCGGTGTCCTGACCGTCGGGGATCCTCGCTATAACGGTTTTAATGGGAGTTACACCGGGATCCCAAAGCGAAGAGATGTAATTGGGCCAGAAGGGGTCCGGCTGTCCCCAGTTAACGAAATCCACAACGTTCCCCCTCAAATCCTTGAGGAGAAGCATGTCGGATTTGCCGGAGAGCCCTTTCCCAATGCTGCCGTCTTTGACTTCCAGGATCCTGTTTCGATCAACATCGGGGAAAGCCTGAATGAAAAGGGATTTGGACTCGGTTATGACGACATAGCCCGAAGGCGGTATCGTGCCGTAGAGCTCATCAGCTCCCTTGGCGTTTTCTATTGTCCAGCCGTTGAGATCGACTTCCGCCCCCGTCAAATTGTATAGTTCCACCCACTGGAGGTCTCCGAAGGAGACCTCATTGATAACAACAGAAGCAGCCCCGAGAAAACTGATCGATATAATCAACGCCAGCACTGCCCTTTTTATCATCTCTCACCTCTCTGTTATTAAGTTAACACATCGCAAGTAGTTTGTCAACCCTGGGAACC
>JAGGUL010000033.1 GCA_021158525.1 Candidatus Hydrothermota bacterium
CCCTCATATCCGATGTGCTCGATTTCACTTTCAACGAGAGGTATGCAGAGGCCAGGACGCTGGTTGACGAGTACATAGTTAACTTTCCGGGAGATCCCGCCGGATATCTATTGCGCGCCGCGCTGTTCGACTATTACATGCTGGATTTTTCGACCGATCGCTTTGAGAGGCAATTTTTTCTCGACCTGAATAAAACCGAGAGGCTTTCTCAAAAAATGTTGCTGAGGGCGAAGGGCAACCCCGATACCCTCGCCTGGGCCTACTTCTACCGGGGAGCTTCGAGGGCTTACGCCGCCATAAGGAGGGGCAGGAAGAAAAAGATAATAATAGCTCTCCGCGACGGGTTAAGGGCGCTGAGGGACCTCAAGAAGGCTCTCGAGTACAAGCCCGACCTATACGATGCCTATCTGGCCCTGGGTATCTACGACTATGCCATCTCGGAGATCCCCAAGTATTTCAAGTGGTTATTCTTTTTGAGGAAGAAGGGGGACAGGAGGCAAAAGGGGCTCGAGGAGATAAAGCTCGCAGCGGAGAAAGGGCTATATATGAAGGTCCCGGCCCTCGACGTGCTCGCCTGGGTCCTCGCCTATCAGGGCAGAACCAGGGATGCCGCCACTATAGCCGAGAGGCTGGTCGAGATGTATCCGGAGAGCAGGAGCTTCAGGTGGACCCTGGCTTTCGCACACAGAAGGGGAGGAAGGTGGAAGGAGGCCGAGAAGGTCTACGACGAGATCCTCTATCTCGTCCTGAGGGACCAGATCGATTGCCCTTACTGTATCGCCGTATCCCTTTACTGGTGTGCCAGGACGAAGTATTATCTCAGGAAGTATCGCGAGGCTTCGGTTTACGCCGATGTCGCTTACGGGCTTTTGAGGCTCGTTCCCTCGTCGGATTCCAAAAAATCGCTGAAGAGGAGCCTCCTGCGTCTCAAGAAAAGACTCAGGAAAAAGCTGGGGCCGGGTAAGGGAGGAGAAGTGCCAGATTTCCTGCGGCAGGTCCTGGAGAACGGAGGGTGATTTTGCCGCTTCAGTGAGGATTATTTTGCCCGCTCAAATAATTGAAACCCTCATTTCTCCGGGGATTCAAATTAATTCCTGCTGAAAAGAGCGGAGGACCTCCGATTGATTTCAGGACATCGAGCAACTTCGCGGGGTTTTAACCGGACGATTCAGTCCCTTGACGGATTGGCGAGTTAATGTTATAATTTCTATGCAAATAGTCAAATATGAAAATTTCAACAACATTGAGATACGGATTGAGGTTTCTCGTCAGGCTCTCCATGGAACCTGAAGGCGGGCTGAATGCCAGACAGGTTGCACGGAGTGAGGGAATACCCGAAAACTACCTGCGGCAGATTATCCTCCTCATAGAGAAGAGCGGCCTGATCAAGAGCAAAAGGGGCCCGCGCGGCGGCTATTTCCTGGCGAGAGACCCGAGGGAGATCAAGGTGATGGAAGTGGTAAAAGCTTTACAGGGAGAGTCAACGCTGGTGCCCTGTTTCGAAGAGGGGGCCTGCGATAGGAGTGAGATCTGTGCTGCGAGGGAATTATGGAAAGAAGCGGAGGAGAGTCTGAGGAGAATTTTTGAAGGAAAGACTTTGAAGGATCTCGCTGAGAGGCAGAAAATACTGGAGGTGAAGGATGGTTTATCTCGATAACAACGCCACAACGCCCATTGACAGGCGTGTTTACGAGGCGATGTCTCCCTATCTTTTCGAGAAATTCGGCAATCCCTCGACTCTCTATTCCATCGGGGCAGAGGCGAGAGCTGCCGTGGAGGAAGCCAGGAAAAGGGTCGCGGATCTCGTCGGGGCTCGCCCCGACGAGATCGTCTTCACGGGCTGTGGCTCCGAGTCGGACAATATGGCCCTGAAGGGTGTTGCTTTTGCCCATATGGAGAGGGGAAAGCACATTATCGTTTCCTCGATAGAACATCATGCAGTTTTGAACACCGCAGCATATCTCGAAAAAATCGGTTTTGAGGTCACCTATCTGCCCGTCGACCGTTACGGGATGGTTGACCCCGATGATCTCAGGCGAGCCATAAGGTCCGACACGGTCCTCGTCTCGATTATGCTGGCCAACAATGAGATCGGAACGATACAGCCCGTCAAAGAGCTCTGTTCGGTTTCTCACGAAAAGGGCGTTCTCTTTCACACCGACGCCGTTCAGGCTGCGGGCAAATTGAAGATAGACGTGGAGGAACTGGGTGTCGACCTGCTCTCCCTCTCGGCCCACAAGATATACGGACCGAAGGGAGTGGGAGCCCTTTACATCCGGAAGGGGACGAAAATACATCCCCTGATCCACGGAGGTCATCAGGAGAGAGGGCGAAGGGCGGGCACAGAGAACGTGGCGGGAATTGTAGGGTTTGGAAAAGCTGCTGAGATTGCCCTTCAGGAGATGGAAGAGGAAGCCGTGAGGATCGCCGAGCTGAGGGACAGGCTCGAGATGGGCATCCTGGAACGCATTGAGGATGTTATAGTGAACGGCCATCCGGAAAGGAGACTGCCCAACACAACGAACATAAGCTTCTGCTACATCGAGGGGGAGGCGATAATATTGAAGCTCGCCTCTCGTGGCATATATGCCTCCACGGGATCGGCCTGCAGCTCCGACACGCTGGAGCCATCCCATGTCCTGATGGCGATAGGGCTTTCGCCCGAAGTCGGGCACGGCAGCGTGAGGTTCAGCCTGGGGAAATTTAACACAGCCGATGACGTGGATAGAACTCTCGAGGTTCTTCCCGAGGTAGTTTCGAACCTCAGGGAAATGTCGCCTTTCTGGAGGAGGAAAAATGTACAGCGATAAAGTTATCGAGCATTTCATGCATCCCCGTAATGTGGGGAAGATAGAAGATGCCGACGGGGTTGGGAAGGTCGGCAACCCCGTTTGCGGCGACGTAATGTGGATCTACATAAAAGTGAAGGACGGCAAAATAGTGGACTGCAGGTTCGAGACCTTCGGCTGCGCGGCAGCCATCGCCAGCTCATCGGTGACCACGGAGATGATCAAGGGCAAGACCATAGAGGAGGCCCTCAAGATCACGAACAAAGCCGTTGCTGAGGCTCTGGGTGGGCTTCCGCCTCAGAAGATGCACTGCTCCCTTCTTGCAGAGCAGGGAATCAAGGCCGCCATAGAGGACTATATGAGGCGCAGAAAAAAGGGGGAAGAGAAGGGGGCCTGAACTTCAATAGCAGAAAGGGATGAGGGTATAAAGTCCCTTTATCTTAAAGGGTACATGGGAACTAAAAAGGAGATGAGGCAGGAGATTAGAAGATTTTTCTCTGTCCCAGCGAGATAATTCGTAGCCAGGTCCTGTAATCTCGAGCCTTATGTGCCAGAGTTTATGTCTCAATTCTGCCTCATATATTGACCAAAACAACCTGTGCAGCTCACCAAGAACATTCTTGAACTTCGGCTCCGGCTTTAACCATCTCCTCTCCTTTAATCTCCTCAAATATATCTGCCACTTCGCATATAACACCTCCCTGCTCTGAAAATACCCACCTGTGTTTATCCTTATCCTCTCCAGCTCCTTATGTAAGTTCTCCGACGCATTCGTCGACTTCACCCTCGACCTCACTTCCATCGGAAACCTCGTAAATGCCACATAATGCTCCGCTACCCTCCTCAACCTTTCCGCAAAATATGGCGACTCCCCTTTCAACCACTCTATTATCTCCTTGAAAAAGAGCGTTCGAGGGTAGAAGCCATTGGCCGAGTCGAGAGGGTTGTGGCTGAGGTAGAAGCTCCTTTCGGAAAGCATGAGTTCGTTGAGGATCCGAGGGAGGTAGATCTGAGTGATCATTTCGATGAGCTTTTCAGGAGTGATGCCTGACATGATATCCTCTTGCAAATTGAG
>JAGGUL010000002.1 GCA_021158525.1 Candidatus Hydrothermota bacterium
AGCAACGATCCGGATGAGAGTGTTGTGAATGTGGAGGTTAGTTTGACGGTGGGAGCAGGGTTCATAGTTGGAGATGTGAACGGAGATGGAGAGGTGGATTACACGGATCTGATATATCTGGCGAACTATCTCTTTGCGAGCGGTCCGCCACCGCAGCCGATGGCGAGTGGAGATGTGAACGGAGATGGAGATGTATCTTATACAGATCTGGTGATGCTGGCCAACATACTGTATGGCAAGGGAATGCCCCTCATACCGCACACTGGAAAAGTAAGAGGCGAATCCAGATAAGGGGATAGAAACCAAAGGGGGGACCTCGATTTCATCGAGGTCCCCCCTTTACATTTCGCAGGCCCTCCTGTATATCCTACTGGAATTTCCCTCTGGAAAAGGAGGTCTTTTATGAAGAAATATTTGCCACCGGCTTTAATGGCCCTTTTTCTGGCTTTTGGGTTCTTATCGGCCGAAACCCTGTACGGTCCTGGTAAGCCGGATGTGATCCTGCGAGAAATGGACAAATCGGGCATCGAGATAGAGGTAGAACTGCACGGTCTTAACCTTGAAAACGTGGAACGGGGCGGAAAAACTTTCACAAGGATAAATTTTCCCTGGTGTGGTCATACCGCCGAGACGGGGAAACCTGAACTTCCCACACTTGGACGATACATCGCCGTGCCCCGTGGCAGCGAGGTCAACCTCGAGGTTCTTGACTATTCCTATGACGAATACAGCGGATATCTGGTTTATCCGGCCCAGGAACCTCTGCCCGATCTGCCGGAATACCCACAGAAATTCACAATCGATGAAAAATTTTATGGCACCGATGCATATTATCCCCCAACTCCGGCGGGCCTTTCGGAAAAAATCATCATCAGGGGGCTTGAGGTAAGAAATTTCCAGATATACCCGGTTTCATATAACCCGGGTCGCAGAACCCTGAGGATATATAAAAAATTAAGAATTCGGCTTACATTCAGCGGAGGGGGGAATTTTATTCCGAAAAGGCTGAGGTCTCCTTACTTCGAGCCCCTGTTTTCCAACCTCGTAGCCAACTACTCTTCGCTGGGGGCTCCAGAACTCAAAAGGAGCTTCACAGAATTCAAAGGCCCCATAGTAATGAGAACGGGGGGAAAAGCCAGAGTCGAGGGTGCTGACCTGCTCATTATCGCACCTGACGACATGGTCGACAGCCTCCTGCCCCTCGCCAGGTGGCGGCTCCAGACAGGCCTTTTAACCAGGATCGTCCCGCTCTCGGAGATCGGCTCTTCGCCCACAGCCGACGACATAGCCGATTTTATACAGTATGCCTATGACAACTGGGAAGTTCCGCCATCTTTCGTCCTCTTAGTGGGGGACGTGGACATGGTCCCTGTACACTATAAGAACATCCATCCCTATCATAACACCAGGACCGGAACGGACCTTTATTACGCCACCACCGATGGCAGCGATTATTTCCCTGACATCTTCGTCGGGCGGATATCGGTGGATGACAATGCTCAGCTATCCACGGTGATCGGCAAAATCCTGAAATACGACCAGGACCCGGAAAGGACGACGAACTGGTTTAACAACGTGCTTTTAGCTGCCTATGAGCAGGAGGGACGGTTCTTCGTGGCCACTTCGGAAACCGTATATGTCCACCTCACTGGATACGGCTACAACTGCGACAGACAATATGCGAACGGAAATCCTCCGGGTTCCACTATCGGGGTCTTAAATGCGATCAACGGAGGGGTCGTGATCGCCAACCACCGGGATCACGGCGGTTCTGCAAACGACGGCTGTGGTGGATCTACCGGGTGGATTCATCCGCCTTTTTACAATTCTCACGTGGGAAACCTGACCAACGGAGATATGCTTCCCTTCTTTTTCAGCATAAACTGTGAGAGCAACTGGTATGACGGCGAAACCGACAACGAGGACTGCAACTACGAATCTCTCGGGGAGACGCTCCTGAGGGCTCCGAACGGAGGCGCTCTCGGTCTGATCGGTGCGACGAGGGTTAGCTATTCCGGCTACAACGACGAGCTCGACAAAGGATTTTTCGATGCGATCTTCCCTGATTTCGACGGGACCTACCCCGGCGCAGGCAGCTATAACCCCCTCGCAGGCCCCCTTTATCACCTCGGAGGAATACTTAATTACGGCAAATTCTGGATGTACGATAAGTATGTGGTGCCTGGAGGGTGTCCGCCCTATCCCTGGCCCCCTGAACCTGAGGTTACTCTGACCGAGTTCGACGAGTTCAATTACATAGGCGATCCCTCCGAGGAAATCCGCATGACATACCCGGAATCGCTCGTCGTAAATCATCCACCCACCGTTCCCCTCGGCCAGAGTCAGATTCAGGTACAGGTCACAGACCTTCTTGGCTCACCGCTTGAGGGAATCAGGCTGGCAATAGGGCAGGGGGACACGCTCTACTCCGTTGCTCACACCGATGCCTCGGGCACAGCCGAACTCCTCGTAAATCCCTCTGTGCCCAGCGAGATCTGGATAACGGCCTGGGACCCTCACTACTTACCCTATCGCGGCACCATAATGCCGATGAGCGAGGGACCCTACGTGACAGTCTTATCGAGGCAGATAGACGACGATTCAACGGGGCTGAGTTCCGGCAACGGGGACGGCTTTCCCAATCCGGGCGAAACGCTCGAGCTCACCATAACCGTGAAGAATTGGGGCTCCGATACTGCCTTCTCCGTCGAGGGATTGCTGATCACCGAAGACAGCCTGGCTGAGATCCAGGAGAGCCTTCAGGTCTTCGGAAACATCGCCCCCGGAGACTCAGTCCAGGGCTCTGGAAGTTATGTGCTGTCCCTCTCATCCCTTTTGCAGGACGGTTACTACATCCCTCTGACCCTCAGGCTCACCAGTTCCGAAGGAGATACCTGGCTCTCGGACACGTGGCTCATGGCCTGCGCCCCCTTGCTTCTTTACGACACCTCCTTCGTCAGCGATTCCGATGAAACTATCGATCCCGGGGACACGGCAGAGCTCTATGTCGCGATAGTCAACGATGGGCACGCACCCGCGGAAAATGTGGAAGCTCTGTTGAGGTCTCTGAACCCGAAGGTCATCCCGATCGAATCGCTCTCGACCTATGGGACAGTTGCCCCTGACTCAGTGGCTCAGGGAACGCCTTTCGTTCTCTTCGCCGACACATCGATTGACTTCCATACCCCGGTGGATTTCGTGCTGGAGATAAGCGCCGGAGAATTATCCTTCCAGGACACCTTCAGCCTGATGATAGGTAAAGGAGGAGACTACCTCGTATACGACCCTGACCCCAACCACTCATCGGGACCTCTGATCGCCGCACTTCTGGACAGCCTCGGCTATCAAGGCGAATACACTACTGACCTCTCCGTCTACTTCGATGAGCTCCCCTACTTCAACTCGATCTTCGTCTGTGCCGGGATTTTCAACAACAACTATACTATAAGTGCAGATTCGCCCGAAGCGGAATCGCTGGCATCTTATATCCTCAACCACGGTGGGAACCTCTATCTTGAGGGCGGTGACGTCTGGTACTGGGACCCTCTGAACGAAAACGGCTACAACTTCAATCCGATTTTCGGAATAACAGCCACCGCCGACGGAACTTCTGACCTCCAGAAAGTCGCGGGAATGGACGGAACTTTCACCGAGGGGGACACCTTCAATTACAGCGGGGAAAACAATTACATCGACCACCTTGAACCCGATACCGGAAGCAATTCCTTCGTGATTTTCAGCAATCCCCTCATCTCCTACAATGTGGGGATCGCCAATGTAGACACGTCAGAAAGCGGCCTCGAATACAGGACAGTGGGCCTTTCCTTTGAGCTTGGAGGGCTTGACGACGCGGAGCCGCAGATGACAAAACTCGCCCTCCTGAGCAAAATTATGTCTGAGTTCTTCGGCATACCGCCCACGGGCGTGCAAGAGAAAAGCGGACGTCTGGATAGAAGCCTCTCTTTCCTGCTCTATCAGAGCATCCCAAATCCAGCCAGAGGCACCGTGTCTATACCCTTCAGCCTGCCTTCGAAGACCAGGGTCAGCCTCAAGATTTACGACATTTCGGGAAGATGCGTTAAGACCCTTTACAGCGGGGTCCTCGAAGGCGGATACCACAGCTTTACCTGGGAAGGAGTAGACGAGAGAGGCATCGAGGTTCCATCTGGAGTTTACTTCTATCGGCTTGAGGCCGGCCATAGAAAGGCAACGAGAAAACTCCTGCTCTTGCGTTAGAAGCGGGAATAAACCGGACTTAGAAAGGATTTCTGAGCGGTGGGGCAGCCCGAAAAGGGCTGCCCCACCGCTCAGATCATTCCTCCGTCGATCACATAGACCTGACCGGTTATAAAGGAAGCCCTGTCGGACGATAGGAAAAGAACGAGGTTTGCTATATCTTGAGGTGTGCCGGCTCTCCTGAGGGCGGTCCTCTCGAGATAGGCTTTCTTTACGTCATCGGGCAACTTCTCCGTCATCTCGGTGGCGATAAAGCCGGGGGCTATGGCCACAACCCTGATGTTTCTGCTTCCCACCTCTTTGGCTAAGGATTTCGTGAAGGCAATGAGGGCTGCCTTGGATGAGGCATAATTGACCTGCCCCGGATTGCCCGTCATCCCCACGACAGAGCTTATGTTCACGATAACCCCGCTCCTCTGTCGCAACATGTGATTGATGACGGCTTTGGTCATGTTATAAGCGCCGGTGAGGTTCACTCCGATCACACTGTCCCAGTCGCCATCGGTCATTCTAATGAATAGTCGATCCCTGGTGATGCCGGCGTTGTTAACCAGCACATCTATTCCTCCCCACTCCTCAATCACTTTTTCCACCGCTTTTTTAACCGCTTCCCTGTCACACACGTCCACATTGAGAGCGAGGGCGCTGCCTCCCATATTTTCTATTTCCCCTTTTTTCTCCTCAAGAAGCTCCTCGTTCACATCGATGAGGGCAACCTTAGCTCCCTCCTCGGAAAAAGCACGGGCGATGCCCCAGCCTATCCCCCTCGAGGCGCCCGTGACCAAAACCCTTTTATCGCTGAACTCAGACATCTATATCACCTCCTTTTGCAATTTCCCTGGAAAGCCTGTCGGCGGAACGGATGGGCTCGGGCAACCTGTAGCCCCTCGTGAGTTCGAGGACATAACGGATCGAGTCCTCGACATCCACTCTGTGGCCAGGAGAGACGAAAAGAGGCTTTACGCCGGTTCTTGTCCGAAGAACAGCACCTATAACCCTGTCGCCGTCCAGGATCGATGTATGCTCTCCTCTCCTGAGCCCGGGCATCTTGAATTCCCCGAACAGCGGGGACTTTGCCACGCCCACAGTGGGTCTGTCGAGAAGAACACCGAGGTGAGAGGCAAGGCCGAGGCCGCGGGGATGCGCTATTCCCTGCCCATCGACGAGTATAAGGTCCGGCTTCCTCCTGAGATCCCTGTAAGCTTCGAGGAGTGCAGGCAATTCGCGAAAAGAGAGATAGGTGGGAATGTATGGAAATTCGACCTTCCTCAGTGCCTTGCCCACCTCGAGAAGCTCCAGCCCTGGATATGTAAACAGAACGAATACGGCGATGATCAGGCCCCTTTTCCTGCTATAGGACGAATCACAGCCGGCCACGACTTTCGGCTCCACGTCGAGGGGTCGAATCAAGACCTTACCCCTCAGGTTTTCCTGAATTTCGCGAAGTGAAGCGAGATCCATTGAGAAACCCCTCAGGGAAGCTCGGAGGGCTTCAGGAACTTTTCCTCCCCCGTCTCCATGTCTCTGACCTTCACGACGCCCCTGGCGAGCTCCTCATCCCCGATTATCAGGGCATACCTGGCCCCGAGGCGATCTGCCAGCTTCATCTGAGATTTCAGGCTCTTTTTCTCATGGGAGATCTCGGCCCTCTTTCCTCTCTTTCTCAGCGCTTGCAATACCTCAAATCCTTTCTCCCTGGCCTCATCTCCGAGATAGGCGATGAAGTAATCCAGAGGTTCTCTGTATCCCTGTAACCCCGATGCTATAAGGACCCTGTCGAATCCCAGCGCGAAGCCGACGGCCGGGGTGGGCGGCCCCCCAAGTTCCTCCACCAGGCCGTCATATCTGCCTCCCCCGCCGACAGAGTCCTGGGCGCCCAGGGCGCCCGATTTTATCTCAAAGGCCGTCTCCGTATAATAATCGAGCCCGCGCACGAGCCTCTTATTGACCTCAAAAGGAACACCCCATCTTCTCAGGTATTCGAGAACGTCTTCGAAATAACTTTTTGAAGCCTGACTCAGGTAATCGGTCAAAAGCGGGGCATCGAGCAACTTTGGACCGTCGATTTTACAGTCGAGTACCCTCAACGGATTTCTCTCCATCCGCCTCCTGCAATCCTCGCAGAGCTCATCCTTCCTCGCCCTGAGGTAATCGAGAAGAACCTCCCTGTACCTTTTCCTGTCCTCCACAGTGCCTATGGAATTTATCTCGAGTTTGATTTCTTTGACGCCGAACTCATGGACGAGCCTGTAAGCGAGCTCAACGACCTCGGCATCGGCCGAGGGGTCTCTAACGCCGATAAACTCAACGCCGAGGTGCCAGAATTCCCTGAATCTGCCCTTCTGGGGTCTTTCCGCCCTGAACATATTCATGAAATAGGCGAGTTTCTGGGGCGGGATCAGGTGATTTTCAAGGTAAGCGCGGACCACAGGAGCCGTCCCCTCTGGGCGCAAGGTCAAACTCCTGCCCCCTCTGTCGGTAAAGGTGTACATCTCCTTTTCCACGATGTCGGTCGTGTCGCCTATCGACCGGATGAAAAGTTCGGTTCTCTCAAAGGTCGGCGTCACGATGAAGTTATATCCGTAAGACCTGAGAATCTTAAAGGCGCGCTCGAGGAGTTCCCTCCAGAGAGAATACTCCTCGGGCAGAATGTCTCTCGTTCCCTTTATCTTCGTGTACTTCAGCCCCATATCACCTCAAAAAGAGGACCTTGGCGGTCTTTAAGATTTTTCCGTCGAGCTCAATGGCCAGAAAATAATAACCGGAAGGATGCCCGGACGAATTTATGCTGACCTTGCCCGAAATCTTATTTGTCCTTCCAGAAAACAGCGTTTCCACCTTCCGGCCGCTCAAATCGTAAAGGGAAATCTCAAGATGTCCCGGACGGGGAATCAGATACCGAACCTCCTCGACTCCCCTGAACGGAATTCTTCCTGTGAATATCTGACAATCCTGTCGTGCGAGAGCGGATGCCTCCTCGGCGCTAAGTCCCTGGTAAACACCGGAAACACTGATGTCGTCGATATAGAAACCCTCGGCCACATCGGCGTCGTCGCTCCTGAAGAGGAACATTACCCTTATCGAATCTCCGGGCTCATATCCATCAAGTTCATAACTTAGCTCGGCCCAGGCATTTCCGATGGGAAACAGAGAATCCAGAGCTCCTCCCGATCCGATGTAGTCGAGGACATGCCAGCCCGTCTCATCTCCGATAAACACGTAAAGCCCGTCGTTTCCATAGGTCGTGGCCTCAAACCAGTGCCAGAACCTGAGGACAGGATCGTAACCCAGCAGAATCCAGGGACTTACGAGGCTGTCGTCGGCGTAATTTAAATAATTGTGGGTGGCCTCTGACCCGCAGTACCAGCTGTAATTTCCGCTGTGCGATCTGTAGCTGGAACGGTGCCAGCTGCCCCCGGCGTACCAGTTGGGATCCTCGACCTCCACATCGTAACTGTAGCCTGTCCTCCCCAGGAGAAGGAAAACCGTATCGCTGTATTCCCTGCCGGAAGAATCCTGAAAACTGAGGATAAGGGTGGCAAGATATGGCGTGGGCGCCCCGTCGTCGACATCAGCCTGAACCTCGATCGAACTCGTCTCCCCCGGCTCAAGGGGTGGCAGGGCAATGTTTCCGCCGCCCTGAAAACTCAGATAGAGACACGTGGAATAAATGGTTCCCTGAAGGCTCTCAGAGGGAGCAAGGCCTGAATTCCCCAGAGTGATATCCATCGTGACCTCTTCGCCGGGCTCTGGAACGGTATCGCCGCCGGCCTCGATCACAAGTGAACTCACGTAAATGACAGGAAGCGCAACGAGCTCAGAAACCCGGAAACTCCACCTCTCGCTTCCGGAAACCAGGAAGCCCATGGAGGCGGTAAGATGTGAACCGTTCTCGGCTGAGCTGGCGATCTGAACCGAAAAACCAGGTTCGACAAGAACTGTATCACCCGGATCAAGGGGACCGAGTGATAAAATGCTATCAGAAGAGCTCCAAGGCCCTCCCTCCACGTGCAGGACGAGAGAAACGTCCTGGAGGCCTTCCGTCCCGGCGAGGAACACCCTGGGCTGGATTTGGGCCAACTCCCCGGGATTGAGGAGGCCGTCTCCGTTTCCAGCGGCGGTGTCAACTACCTCCATTCCCAAAAAACCTGGATAGGCCCCCTCCTGGGAGAGATAAAGGACCTTGCTGTCGTGGAGATAGCCGGTTTTAGTTGCCGTCAGAAGAAGGGATTCGGGGCCCTGAGGTTCCAGGTTCAGGACAACAACCCCGCTCTCACCGGTCTCATCCCATACCAGAAGCTCGTCCCCCTGAAGGACCGACACGGCCGCGCCAGCCACAGGGACCCCGTCGGCCATGACCGAAACGGTGAGGGTAAAGGGACCCTGAGGCAGGCTGTCGGGTGAAAGGACCTGCAGGTTCCCCGGCGTAGAGGTCCATATCTCCATCTCCGGGTCACCGAGAAGGTTTAACTGGTACTGGTGCCAACGGTAGACATTCTCCTCTCGGGAAAAGGGTACAAAAGCAACCTTTGCGAGGGCGAGGGCCTCCCCCACGTGGGCGACGCCCTCCTGAAACCAGAGTCTGTAAAGCTCTTTGTCAAATTTGAAAGAATAGCCGTAACCCGGATTCCCGGGGGAACCCCAGCCGTATCGAGAGTTGCCTATGAAGGCAACACCGCCGCCCTCGGGATTTCTTATGAAGTGTTCGGAGATGGCATCGTAGTCAAAGGCCCCCACCCAGCAGCCTATGGAGAAAAGGATTCCCTGCCTCTCCCCATTGGTGAGAGTGTCCATGTCATCGGGATAAAGGTAGTCATCGCCGGCCCCCATGACGTAATAGTTGCCGTGCCCGGCATGGTTCAGGAAATTTTTTCCGCTGTTCATCGCCCCAAGCACAGTGTTCCTGTCCTCGTTCCCGAGGCTTTCGTAGAGCTTCTCCACATCAAACCCGTCGGGAACAAAGAGGCTATCGATCAGGTTTTTGCCCTGGCCCGAATCGGTATAGGGATCCTGCCAGAGTATCTCCGCAAAGAAAAGGGCCTTTTCGAGGTAATCCAGGGGAGGATTCTTCTCGTAAGCCAGCACCTTGCTCACAAAGGCCTGAGCCTCGCTGAGATTTCTAACCGGAGCCCTCCCGACATAGACTTCAGGGTAGAGGTCTACGGAGTCGGTCACCTCTCCGAATATCCCGTCGTCGTCGGCGTCCCAGGAGCCGTCGAGATCGGAGTAGTAAAGATCAGCCCTCAGGCTGTCCTCGTCGGAGAAAAAGCCTGCGCCTGAAGTCATGGCATAAGCAACCCTCGCTGGAACGACGTTCACATCGCCCCCCAGCAAAACCCATTTGAGACCCGAATCTGCATATGCGACTTTCAGGTAATTTCTGATCTTCTCAGCCAGGTCACGGCCGGTGTAATTGGAATTTATCCATGAAACCGTTCTTATGGCTGCCCTGAGCCCCTTCTGTCTCTTCCACTCGACGAGTGGTTCAAAAGCTGATGCGAGGTTGTTGTTTGTTATCACAACATAATCGAGATAATCACCGGGTGTGGGGTATCTGTGAGACGGAACATCATTGGGGTTCAGGACGATCCTCCTGTAAAACCCGGTGTTGGACCTGACTGCGTTCCCCGCAGAGCTTTCAATGTGATAAAAAAGCCTGAACATTAGTTTTCTGACCTTAAATAGCTTTCCCTCCGAAGGGTAATAGCGCAGAGGGTACAGAATGAGCTCGGCCATTCTCTCTCCACCCCCCAGGCTGCTGCCAGCGAGCCTCAGGGGTGAGGTAGGATAGGGTCCCGCTGAGGAATACAAACCGACGTCCTTTTCCTCGGGCGGGAGGGGCACGTCAATTCCGGGCATGGGAAGAATGGCAGGCCTGCAGGCAGGCTTGAGCTGAATGCCGCTTCCGAGATATTCGTATTCAACGTCGACGATCTCAACGCTGTCAGGCCTTGCACCTTCGGGAAGAGCCACGAAGTAGCTCTTCTGGGGCATCAAAGGCTTCCCCGGCTGGCCGTCGAGGTCAAACCCCTCCATCTCGACGACGCCGTATATCCCTTCAGTCCTCAGGGAGGCAGCCTTTTCTGCGAGGTCCACTCTCCCGTCAACGAAGTAGCTGGTTCCCAAAAAGACGAGCAAACCGGCAGTGAGAAACATAATTCCTCCTTCGATGTGAAACATCTGCCCAAAGGTTCAACCCTTCCAATCTACTGCCTCTCCCAGCTCAAAAGTTCCAGGGCAAACCCGCTCACCACTGAAAGATTTTTTTGAGCCAGTAGACAGCTCTATTTTTCATTTAATAACCGCTACTTTCCTGTTTATTACTTCTTCTCCCTGTTCCAATCTTAAGAAGTATATTCCCGAAACCAATCCAGAGATTTTCCCGGTGTAAGAACCAGCCCCTTCTCTTTCTACCTTTCTCAATAGCCTTCCATCTACGCTGTAAATGCATATACTGTATTCCTCATTCTTGGGTATATGGTAAGAGAATGAAATACCCCCCCTGTATATTGTGGCTACATTCAACATTATCCTTTCAGTACACCTTTCCTCTCTTATACCCACAGGGTCAAAACTCCCCTCAAGGACAACAGTTGATGAGCAAGGATTCCCATCTATGTCCACAATTGTTACACCATCCGGTGTTATTGTATCTCCTACCGCAATTGTGGGTAATGATATATTCGTTGTGAGATTTATTAAAATTTGTGTTCCATCTGGATTCCAGTAACAGGGGCCAAGTGCTCCAGATCCATCGAGCCAGGAATGTCCACCTGAAAGAGAGAGCACACTATCTATGTTTGAAGCATCTATTACAGGTGTATTTGTAGATTCTGAAAAGTACAAAATCACATAGTCATCATCATCTATCCCCGGAACAGAATCTGTCCCATCATAGGCAACTGCTGAATCTATTGTGAGAGGAATAAATTCCCTTATATACAGGTTTTGAGATATGGTATCATTGTCAGGATTCATATCTGGAGTGATGATAGAAAAGATTAAGCTCAAATCAAGAGGATTGGATGGCGCAATCCATTGGTCAAAATTTATAAATACACTATCCCCTGCAGAAAGATTGCAAACAGATTCCATATCAGTATATATATAAGTGCCAGCTGAATCTATATATGCTGAAATATCAAAACTTAAAGTATCTTCATAGGAGTAATTTTTGACAATTATCTGGGGGATATAACTGCTATCGATATAGACAGTATCGGGTGAAACAATGGCTAAAATCCCTGCATCCTTGAATTTCACATACTTCACTGTGAGATAATCAACATTTGAACCATTGAAGGAGTTCCCTGTAACATATACATTTCCCCTATCATCAACCGCTACCCCAAAGGCCCGATCATTACCGCCATTATCCAGTGTATCTGCCCAGAGAAGATTCCCAAGTGAATCATACCTCACCGTCAGATAATCATAGTTTCCACTAATGTAAGAGCTCCCTGTAACATATACATTTCCCCTATCATCAACCGCTACCCCAAAGGCGTAATCATAACCGCCGTTATCCAGTGTATCTGCCCAGAGAAGATTCCCAAGTGAATCATACCTCACCGTCAGATAATCACAGTTTCCACTAATGTAAGATTCTCCTGTAACATATACATTTCCCCTATCATCAACCGCTACCCCGTAGGCGTAATCATCATCGCCATTATCCAGCGTATCTGCCCAGAGGATATTACCTGATGAATCATACTTCACCGTCAGATAATCACAGTTTCCACTAATGTAGGAGTTCCCTGTAACATATACATTTCCCCTATCATCAACCGCTACCCCGCGGGCCCCTTCATTACCGCCGGTATCCAGTATATCTGCCCGAAGAAGATTCCCAAGTGAATCATACCTCACCGTCAGATAATCATTGTTTCCACTAATGTAGGAGCTCCCTGTAACATATACATTTCCCCTATTATCAACCGCTACCCCGCGGGCCCGATCATAACCGCCGTTATCCAGTGTATCTACCCAGAGAAGATTCCCAAGTGAATCATACCTCACCGTCAGATAATCATAGTTTCCACTAATGTAAGATTCTCCTGTAACATATACATTTCCCTTATCATCAACCGCTACCCCGCGGGCAAAATCGTTTCCACTATCCAGCGTATCTGCCCAGAGGATATTACCTGATGAATCATACTTCATTGTGAGATAATTATTGGTTGTTGCACCACCAATGGTGGAAAATCCTGTAACATATACATTTCCCCTATCATCAACCGCTATCCCGCGGGCATCATCATTTGTGCCGGTATCCAGTGTATCTATCCACTCAATCACATATTTGGGCTGTGCCCCCAATGGCATAAAAAATATATGTAACATCCATAGAACCAATCCTGCCTTAAACAGATGTTTCATAATTCCTCCTATGTTTATTTAATTATATACAACTCCCTTTTTGCAAGAGAGATCTTCAGTTTTAAAATATAATGCTTACAGCCTTTGCATAACAACTTTCACGGAAAAAGAAAAGGCCTCAATCCATCATATCCGGCGGACAGGCCACGAACTACGATCGGCTTGATTTTAGAAAGGGTGCCGTGTATTATAAATTAAATTCTCACGTCAAAGGAGGCATCTGTATATGTCTAACACCAAATGGGCAGTGCTCTTGGGAGTTATCTTAACGGCAGGAGCTCTGATGGCCTCGGCCACTGAGGCCGGCGGCGTGTTTCTGACGATTTTCCCGGGCGCCAAAGCCACTGCTATAGGAGCTGCTTTCAGCGCAGTAGCAGACGACGCTACGGCGAGCTATTATAACCCGGGAGCCATGGCATACTTCAATAAAACAGAATTCTCCCTGATACACGCGCCATGGCTGAGAGCACTCGCATCCGATATGTATTATGAGTTTGCCGGCTTTGTCAAGCCGATTGGAAAAGCGGGAGTGCTGGGGGGACATGTGATCTACCTGACGCTCGGCGAGATGGTCGCAGTGAAGGAGGGCGGTGAAGTCGTGGGAAGGTTCAGGCCCTACGACGTGGCCATAGACGTGGCTTACAGCACAAAATTGCGCGAAAACCTGGGTCTTGGCGTCGGAGCAAAGCTGATCCACAGCTTCCTCGCGCCGGGCAACATCATCAGGGAGGTGCTCGGAGAGCCCGGAGGAGGCGGTTCAGCCACGACCTTTGCCCTCGACGGCGGCGTTCTTTACAAGCCCTTCAAATGCCTGAATCTATCGGCTGTCCTGGCGAACATGGGGCCAGGACTCAAATACACGGAGAGCGGGAACACCGATCCCCTGCCCTGGCTCCTGAGGATCGGCTTCGCCATAAGGCCTATTGAGAACAAATATCACAGGATAACTATTTCCGGCGATGCCAACAAAGTGCTGGTCGGTTTCTTCAGTGACGTTAAAGATCTTGGCCTTTCTTACGTTCTCAAGGAGGCCTGGCTTCACGGCGGCATCGAATACACCTATTATGATCTCATTTCATTGAGGGTAGGCTATTTCTACGATCGATATGGCCTCAGAAAGGGCATAACCTTCGGAGGCGGAGTCAAGTTCAAGAACTTCAAGCTCGACATCG
>JAGGUL010000123.1 GCA_021158525.1 Candidatus Hydrothermota bacterium
CCTCTCCCATTCCCTTCATCGCCTCTGGATGCCTGAGAAGCTCGATCACAGCTCTGGCAAGGGCTTCTGGATCCTCGGGCCTGACAAAAAGGCCCTCCCGGCCGTTCTCCATTACCTGTCTGTAGCCCGGTATATCGGAGGCAACGACGGGCTTTCCGGAGGCCATCGCCTCGAGAAGGATGATCCCGAAACTCTCGGCTCCGGTGGCAGGCGAGACTAACATGTCACAGGTCGCATAATAGCGGGGAAGTTCCTCAGGCGACACGGGCCCCGTGAAGAGGACCCTGTCCCTTATCTCGCTCTTGATGAACTGCTGATAATACTTCTTCAGAGGCCCAGACCCCACAACGATCAGCCTCGTATTTCTTACTTCCCTTACTATGCGGGGCAGGGCCTTGAGGAGAAAGCGCAGTCCCTTCCTGGGATCAAATCTCCCCACGAAGAGAAGGTTGAAAAAACCGTCCCCCCGAAGATCCGGGAAGGGCGGCACCTCAGGGTTGAACCTGTTTATGTCCACGCCGTTTGGTATGATCCTGTAATTCCCGCTGAAATGTCTCATCATGGTGTCCCTCGCCACCTCGGAAACGGCAATGGGGCCGTCGATCTTCCTGAACAGCTTGTGGAGATAGGGCTTGAAAAGTTCGTAGCCCAGAGACTCGGAATGAGCAGCGTGAAAGGTGGCGAAGTTCACCGATCTGGAATAATTGAGGGCAAGGATCGGAAGGGTGGGGGCAAGGGACCCGTGAGTGTGAATTATGTCGTAATTTCCCCCGCGGACTATGTTCCTGACCTTCAGGTTTATGAAAGGAGAAAAGGCAATGGGCGCCATGGATTTGTTTATCGGGATCTTTATGCCCCTCCCCACCCTTATCACATAGGGCGGGTCTTCGAAGTTAAAGGTGTTCCTGGCGTGATTTGACGTAAGGATATCGACGTGGTGTCCCCTTTTCCTCAGCTCGAGGGATAAGTGATGTACGTGCTCCGCTATCCCTCCCACATGGGGATAATACGTGTCAGACGCCATCAAGATTTTAAGGGGCTTCACTTTGAAATTATATTAACTGAGTTAAAAGCCAGTCAAGAAAGAGAAAAAGGATTTCCATTTTATGTAAATATTGTCATAAAAGGCTATCTGCCGTATAATTTAACCGAATGATTAAGAGAAAACTCCTCAGAGTTTACGGAATCGTTCAGGGAGTTGGCTTCAGGCCCTACGTGTACAGGATTGCCACCTCCCTGGGATTGAGGGGATTTGTCCGCAACGACACCCTGGGGGTGGAGATCGAGATCGAGGGCGACGAGGAGAAAATTGAGACATTTAAAGAGCGCCTCCGAAGCGAGTGCCCGCCCGCCGCTTCCATCCACAGGCTTGTCGAGGAGGAGATAGAGGCCAGAGGAGATTCAAATTTCCTCATCCTTGAGAGCGCGACGGGAGAGGAGAGAGAAACCCTGATATCGCCCGACCTCGCCACCTGCCCCGATTGTCTGAGGGAGCTCTTCGATCCGGGAGACAGGAGATTCCGCTATCCCTTCATAAATTGCACGAACTGTGGGCCACGATATACGATCATTGAGGATGTCCCCTACGACAGGCCCAACACAACGATGAGAAAATTCGAGATGTGTCCGGAATGCAGGGCCGAATACGAAAATCCCGCTGACAGGAGGTTTCATGCCCAGCCAAACGCCTGCCCCGTCTGTGGTCCCGAGGTCTGGCTTGTCAACAGAGAGGGAGAAAAAATTCGGTTCGGGGATTCCATAAGGGCGGCAGCCCGATATATCCTGGAGGGAAAGATCATCGCGCTCAAAGGGCTCGGCGGGTTTCACATAGCCTGCGACGCGACGAACGACGACGCGGTAAAAAGGCTCAGGGCTTTGAAAAAGAGGGGCGACAAGCCCTTCGCATTGATGGCTCCCGATCTCGAAACCGTGGAGAGACTCTGCTTTCTGAACGATAAGGAAAGGGAGCTTCTCACCTCGCCCAGGTGCTCCATACTGCTCCTCGAGGCCCGCGAGGACGCCTGGAAAGTCATCTCCCGGGATGTCGCACCCCGCAACCGATACATAGGTTTCATGTTGCCCTATACCCCGCTCCATCATCTTCTTCTCAGGGAGACAAAAAGGCCGCTCGTTATGACCAGCGGCAACCTGAGGGACGAGCCCATAGTTAAGGACAACGACGTCGCCCTGGAGAAACTCTCGGGGATCGCCGATTATTTCCTCCTCCACAACAGAGACATAGCAACCAGGATAGATGATTCCGTAGCGCGGGTCATAGATGGGAAAGAGGTGCTTATACGGAGGGCGCGGGGCTATGTGCCCGCTCCTCTTTCTCTCGCCTTCACATCGGATAAGGAGATACTCGCCCTCGGCCCCATGATGAAGTCCACCCTCTGTTTCTTGAGGGGACGGAGAGCTTTCCTCTCTCAGTACCTCGGCGACAACGACATCTACGACAACTACCTCTATCTATTGGAAATCAAGGAGAGGCTGGAAAAGCTCTTCGGATTTAACCCCGAGCTGGTTGTCCATGACCTCCATCCCGACTATCCGACCACACGACTCGCCTCGGAAATGGGGCTTCCCTCGCTGGCAGTTCAGCATCACGAGGCCCACCTGGCCAGCGTCCTCGCCGAGAAGGGATTGGTTGATGCCGAAGTAATCGGAGTCGCCTTTGACGGCACCGGATACGGCAGAGACGGCAGGATATGGGGAGGAGAGTTTTTCATCGGAAGGGTCGGAAACTTCGAGAGAAGAGCTCACATAGCCTACTTTCCCCTGCCGGGCGGAGAAAAGGCCATAGAGGAGCCATGGAGGATAGCCTTCGCCCTCTTGAAGGAAGTGCTGGGCGAGGAGGCCCTGGAGACGCCCTGGGCGGTGAAACTGAGGACAAATCACAATCTCGAAGCGGTGCTGCGACTCGCTGAAACCGAGAAGCTCTCGCCCCTCACATCGAGCGCCGGAAGGCTTTTCGACGGAGTCTCGTCGCTCCTTTCCATAAGGCACAGGATAACTTACGAGGCTCAGGCAGCCATCGAGCTGGAGATGGCCGCCGATCCGAAAGTGACGGATTCCTACGAGCCTCGATTTATGGAGGACGGGGAAGACCTCATCCTGGACGTCAAAGCGCTCATCGCCGAAGTTTACGACAATATCCTACGGGGAACGCCGGTCCCCATGATTGCGGCGAAGTTCCACAACTGGCTGGCAACCTCAGTCCTCAAATTTGCGGAGTTCGCCAGAGAGGAGAGGGGAACCGACAGGGTCGTCCTCTCGGGAGGGGCTTTCCAGAACCGCTTTCTCCTCGAGAGAACCCTGGAGATGCTAAGAAGAAAGAATTTTCAGGTCCATTTTAACGAAAAGGTGCCGACAAACGACGGCGGCGTCTCTCTGGGACAGGCCTACACGGCCGCTTTGCTCCTGAGAGAGGGGAGGTTATGAGATGTGTCTCGGAATACCCATGAAATTGGTCGAACTTAACTGGCCCGACGGCAAGGCTGAACTCGGCGGAGTGAAAAGGGATGTGCGACTCGATCTGCTGGAGGACGTGAAGGTCGGAGATTACATCATCGTACATGCCGGCTACGCCATCCAGAGGCTGGACGAGGAAGAGGCCCTTGAAACCCTCAGGATCCTGAAGGAAGCCCGGATAATATGAAATATCTCGTCGAATTCAGGGATCCCGAAGTCATCGGGCGGCTGAAGGAGAAAATAGAGAAGGTCAGCCCTGACAGGACCGTGAAGATCATGGAGGTCTGCGGAACACACACGATGGCGATAAGGAAATTCGGACTTCCCTCCCTTCTGCCTCCGACGGTGCGCCTGATATCGGGCCCCGGATGTCCCGTGTGCGTGACGCCCAACAGATATATCGACACGGCGATCGCCCTTTCCAGGCTCAAGGGGGTGACCATAGCCACTTTCGGCGACATGGTGAAAGTGCCTGGCTCGAGCTCCTCCCTGGAGAGGGAGAAATCGAAGGGCGCGAGGGTTCTGGTGGTCTATTCCCCCCATGACACCCTCCTCCACGCCGAAAAAAATCCAGAGGAAAAGGTCGTCTTCCTCGCCGTCGGCTTCGAAACCACGGCTCCTCTCATAGCAGCCGCGCTGAAAGAGGCCAGGGATAAAGGGATACGCAACTTCTATGTCCTTCCGGGGAACAAGGTTATACCTCCTGCCATGGAGGCCCTTCTGCAGGACCCCGAGATAGAAATCGACGCCTTCCTCCTGCCCGGCCACGTGTCGGCCATCATAGGCACCGAGCCCTACAGGCCTCTGGTCGAGAAATACGGGATAACCTCGGCCGTCGGGGGCTTTGAACCGGCAGACATCTTATCAGCCCTCTATATGATCCTCAGTGACCTGAAGGAGGGCAAAAGCGAGGTCAGAAATGCCTATACCAGGGTCGTGAAGAGGGAGGGAAATCCCCGTGCCAGGGAGATAATGAGGGAGGTCTTTGCCGAAGCCGACAGCGAGTGGAGGGGGCTCGGCATGATTCCCTCGAGCGGCCTGGAGCTCAAAGACGAATACAAAGAATTCGATATAAGGAACTCTGTGGAAGTTGATGTCAAGGAAACCCGCGAGAATCCTCTCTGTCGCTGCGGCGATGTACTCAAGGGCAAGGTCTCGCCGCCCGAATGCCCCCTCTTCGGAAAGAGCTGCACGCCCGACAATCCCTATGGGCCCTGTATGGTCTCCAGCGAGGGGACCTGTGCGGCCTATTACAAGTACGGAGGCTGAAATGGAAATACTTCTATCCCACGGAGGAGGAGGCAAAAGAACGCGAGAGCTCATAGAAAAGGTCTTCCTCAAGTATCTCGAGAACGAAAAGCTCTCCGAACTCGGAGACTCCGCCCTCTTCGATGCTCCAGGTGGACATTACGCTTTCACCACTGATTCCTACGTTGTCAGTCCTCTCTTTTTCCCGGGCGGAGACATCGGCAAGCTCGCCGTCTCGGGAACGGTCAACGACCTCTCGGCTTCGGGGGCTGAACCCCTCTACCTCTCTGCGGCTTTTATAATAGAAGAGGGCTTTGAGTTGGAAGTCCTCGAGAAAATAGTAAGTTCCATGAGCAGAACTGCATTGGAAGCTGGCATCTCAGTGATAACCGGCGATACCAAGGTTGTCGAGAGGGGAAAGGCCGACGGGCTCTTTATCAACACATCGGGTATCGGCAGGCTATACAGGACTTCCCCGCCTTCCCCCGAAAGGATAGAGCCCGGCGACCTTATCATAGTGAATGGGACCTTAGGCGATCACGGGATAACAGTGATGGCGTTGCGAGAGAGGATACTCGACGATCCGGGGGATCTGCGGAGCGACTGCGCCCCCCTCTGGGAACTGGTGAAGACTGTTCTGGACGCCGTCGACGTCAAGTTCATGCGGGACCCCACCCGTGGCGGGCTGGCTGCCGTGGCAAACGAGATCGTCCGGGGAAAGAGTTTCGGAATAACCCTGTACGAGGAAAAAATTCCCGTCAAAGATGCGGTGAGGGGTCTCTCAGAGATACTGGGCATAGACCCCCTACTGGCCGCGAATGAGGGCAAAATGGTCTTCGTAGTAAGCCGCGACGAGGCTCAAAGAGCCCTCGATATCATGAGATCACACCCCCTGGGGAGAGACTCTTCTATAATAGGAGAGTTCACCGATGAAGCCCCGGGAAAGGTCCTTCTCGTAACGGCGTACGGGACGAGGAGAATCCTGGAGATGCCCCAGGGCGAACAACTGCCGAGGATCTGCTGATGCACGAGCTAACGCTTGCCAAAAACATAGTGGCCACAGTCTCACAGTCCTTAGAGGGGATAAAGGACGTGAAAAGGGTCAAATCGATAAAATTGAAGGTGGGCAGGATTCACGTCCTCTCGGTCGATGCCCTCGATTTTTGTTTCAAGCTGATGTCGAAAGGCACGCCCCTCGAGGGCGCTGAGCTCGAGGTCCAGGAGGTTCCCCTCACTGCTCGATGTGAGAGGTGTGACGAGGAATTCGAACTTGACGGCTATCTCTTTGTGTGCCCACGCTGCGGGTCTCCCGAGATAAAGGTGATCCGCGGCGAGGAGCTTCTCATTGAATCCTTTGAAATCGTCAAGGAGGACGAAGATGGAGATTAAGGTCTTAAAGAAAATACTTGAGACCAACGAGAAAATGGCTGACGAGAACCGCCGTTTTCTCAGGGAGAAGGGGATTCTCTGCGTGAACATGATGTCCTCGCCGGGTTCCGGGAAGTCGACGATAATAGAGAGAACCGTGGAGAAGCTCGGCGACAGGTTCAAATTCGGCGTGATCGAGGGAGACATCCAGACCACCCTCGACGCTGAGAGGATGGCCAGGCTCGGCGTGGAGACCTTCCAGATCAATACCGGTCCTTTCGGCGGAGACTGCCACCTCGAGGCCGGATGGATAAGGGCCGCCCTCAACGAGATGAAACTCGATGGCCTCGATTTTCTGTTCATAGAAAACATAGGGAACCTGGTCTGCCCTGCCGAATTCGACGTTGGTTCCCATCTGAACGCCGTCGTGCTCAGCACGCCCGAGGGCGAGGATAAACCTCTCAAGTATCCCCTCATGTTTCGCGTGTCGCACGTCATGCTTGTCAATAAGATCGACCTCCTGCCCCACCTGGATATGGACGTGGAAGCCCTGAGGAAAAACGTCCTCGGGGTCAACCCCGGGCTCAAGATCATCGAGATCTCGGCGAAAACCGGCCAGGGAATAGACCGCTGGATAGAACTCTTGCTCGCGGAAAGGGAAAAACTCACCGGCGAAGCTAAATAGATGTGGAACTTCAGTTACGGCCGCTTACGCCTCCTGAGGTTGACAAGAACGGGCGAGCAGTTTATATTTTTAAAACCAAAAAGGAGGCGGCATAGCCAAGTGGCCAAGGCGGCGGTTTGCAAAACCGCTATTCCCCGGTTCGAATCCGGGTGCCGCCTCTTTAATTTTGCCGGGGTGGCGGAAGTGGTAGACGCAGGGGACTTAAAATCCCCTGGGGGAAACCCCGTGCGGGTTCGAGTCCCGCCCCCGGCATAGGAGGGATAACATGTTGATGAGGAGAACGGCTGGCAATCTGTTTCTCTCCCTTGTAATCGGCGCCGTGGTGGGCAATGTGATCGGCGACGTCCTCAGGATATTATTGCCGAGCGGACCGATAAAGAGGCTCTTTCTGGACTATGCGCGGCTCGGGTTCTCTCCCTTCACCCTGGACTTTTCCTTCGTCAAGTTCACCTTTGGCTTCTTCTTCCAGATCAACCTGATGGGCGTTATATTTATTTTTCTCATGATCTACATTTTTTACAGGCTCTGACATGAAAAGGTATATCGCGCCCTTTCTTCTGCTACTGCCTGCTCTGACCTTGCTCCTCGTTTTCAAGGTCCTGCCTATAATCTATGCCTTCAGGCTCAGCTTCTACGACTGGGGCATAGCGGGCGAGAAAGGCTTCCTCGGCCTCGGAAACTACATATCCCTCTTCAAAGACCCCTTCTTCTGGCAGGCGCTGATCAACACCTTCTACTATGCGATTTTCACCGTTCCCCTCAACCTCATTTTCTCCCTGACGATAGCCATACTGCTCAACAGGGGAATAAAGGCCATAGGGCTCTATAGGACCATATACTTCCTTCCTGTCGTCACCTCGATCGTCGCCGTCTCTGTGGTCTGGAAATGGCTCTACGACCCCAACAGGGGGCTCTTCAACTTCTTCCTGACGTCATTGGGGTTCTCCCCCCTCAAGTGGCTCGAGGAACCGAAGGGGATATTCGAGATGATAACGGGCCTGAGATTGCCCTACATCCTGAAGGGTCCTTCCCTGGCTCTTTTCTCGATTAGTCTGATGAGCGTGTGGAAGTCCCTGGGATACAACATCATAATTTTCCTGGCGGGACTCAAGAACATACCCCAGGTCTATTACGAGGCGGCCAAGATAGACGGGGCAGGTCCTTTCTATTCCTTTAGAAACGTGACCCTTCCTCTTCTCTCCCCCACGACTTTCTACGTGACGATAATGACCACGATCATCTCCTTCCAGGTATTTGCCCCAATCTGGACGATGACCGGTCCTCCTCCGGGAGGTCCCCTCGGAACGACGTCGGTGATCGTCTATTACCTCTATCAGAAGGGATTCGAGGAATATCACGTGGGCTACGGCTCTGCCATCGCCTTCGTCTTCTTCCTCATAATCCTGGCAATCACGATCTTCCAGAAGACCTATCTGGAGAAGAAGGTGTACTATGAAGTCTAAGATATCGGCCGGAAGGATACTCGTCTACGTGCTGATTACCCTGGGGGGAATCTTCATGTTGTTGCCCTTCCTGTGGATGATCTCCACGTCCTTTAAGACTCAGCCAGAGGCAATCAGGATACCCCCCACGTGGATTCCTCTACACCCGACCCTGAACGCCTACATCGAGGTCTGGCAGAAAGTCCACTTTCCCCGCTACATCTATGTGTCGATAATCACAACAGTCTTCACATTGCTTGGGGTTTTGATAACATCGATCCTCGCGGCCTATGCCTTTTCGTGGTTCGAGTTCAAGGGGAGGGAGACCCTCTTCGTCTCCATCCTTTCCCTGATGATGATTCCGATCCCCGTTTACGTGGTTCCCCTGTTTATACTGGTGCAGAGGCTGGGCTGGATAGATACTTTCTACGCCCTCATCGTCCCATGGTCGGTGAACATCTTCAGCATCTTTCTTCTGAGACAGCATTTCCGGTCGGTGCCCAAGGACCTTTACGACGCCGCTGTGATAGACGGCTGCAGCAGGCTCCGATTTCTCTTCACCATACTCATGCCCCTCACGAAGCCAGCGATAGTCACCATTGCGATCTTCAGCATAATCGGTTCCTGGAATGCCTTCATGTGGCCCTTGATGGTAACCAACGCTGACAGGATGAGGCCCATTCAGGTGGGACTCGCTTACTTCGCTCAGGGCGAGACCACGAACTATCCCGCCCTGATGGCAGCCTCGGCCATCGCCATACTGCCCCTCATTATCCTGTTCTTCGTCGCCCAGAGACAGATAGTGGAAAGCTATGCGAGAAGCGGACTGAAAGAATAGGAATGTTCAGGTAAGGCCTACCGATCTCCTGAGTTTTTTGACGGTCTCCTCATCGAGTGGGCGCATCTCGCCCGGTTTCAGATCTTCCGGGAGAATCAAAGGGCCGATCCCGATTCTGACAAGCCTTTCAACCCTTCTCCCTATATGCTTTATCGCCCTTCGGATCTCCCTCTTTCTGCCCTCGGAAATCACGACCAGGAGCTCCCGGGGCCCTATTTTCTCCACCTTCTTCGGCCTGAAGGGACCATCATCGAGGACGAGGCCGCTCCTCAGCCCTTCCACCTCCTCTTTCGTCAGAGGACCCCCGGAAACGGTAACCCTGTAGGTCTTGACAACCTCATATTTGGGATGGGTTAACCTGTAAGAGAGGTCTCCGTCATTTGTGAGAAGCATGAGCCCTTCCGAATCCCTATCGAGCCTGCCTACGGGGTATATTCTCGGAATACCATCTGGAAAATATTCGACCAGCGTTTTGCCCGCATGTCTGTCGGAGAGGGTGGAGGTGACCCCGCGCGGTTTATAAAAGAGGAAATAGACGAGAGGCTCCCCTCCCCCGACCTTCTTTCCCCTGACCGCGATGGCATCCCTCGATGGGTCGACCTCGTGCCAGGGCTCCCTGACGACCTCTCCGTTCACCGTCACCTGGCCGTTTTTTATGAGCTCATCGGCTTTCCTCCGGGAGGCCACACCGGATGACTGCAGGTATTTATTGAGTCTCATGGAATTCCCTTAAAAGAGGCTGGCGGGGGCTCCGAAGGAGCCCCCGCCAACTACCCCCTATAGCCGGTCTCTTATTTCCCTCCATCGCAAGTTGTCTATTATTTACCTGAGTATTTCGTACTATCAAGGGGGTTGACTGTAATTCACGTGTTTTCAATGACTTATCGTCACAACGTCCTCTCACAGGGCCCTTCGCGAAACACACAGCTCCCCCTCGAGAGGGAGCATTTTTCACGGGCTCAAAGGGCGCGTCCTTCGCTGACAGCACGCGATAATCGCATTTAATCCAATGACCTGATAAGGCCTGTGACCTCTGAAGTTCTCTTTGAACCGGGAAAGCATCCGCCATTGAACGCATGATCATCGATATCGAGTCATATCTCATTGAAATCTGGTATGCCTTTTGAGGCATACCCAGATGGTAATTAACCCTGACATCTCAAAATAGTAAC
>JAGGUL010000064.1 GCA_021158525.1 Candidatus Hydrothermota bacterium
ACGCGAAGATAATATCCATCGGCGTCTCGGAGATCCGCTCCAACGCCCTGTTCTTCGACCTCGGGGGCGACGACCTTTACAGGGTGAAGGCGAAGACCCTGAAACTGGGTGCCTCCGACTTCAGGGAAGGATACAGGACCCCCAACAGGTACAGCCCTTACCTCTATTACACGTCGTCCTTCGGCCTCTTCCTGGACACCGGCGGAGATGATCGCTATGAGCTAAAAGAGGTGAAAGAGGGGAAAACCTATCCCTTCAAAAACGACACCCTCTGGCTTCAGCCATCGCCCGGTGAGGAGAAATACGGGGCCGAAAACTACGGAATTGGAATGGATTGCGAGTGCGGCCCGGTCGAGCCTTTCGAGATCTTCGATAGGGAAGAAAAATGAAAGTCTATACCGCCGGGTTCGACGCGCCCTTCGGGAAAATCTACGCCGCCTCGACGGAAAGGGAGCTTATCAAACTGAGCTTCCGCCGGGAGGAATTCCTTAGCTGGCTCGATAAAAGGGGATTTCTCGCAGAACCTAATGAAAACGAGCATCTGTTCGGGCTCAAAGAGGAGCTGAAACTCTATTTCGCCGGTAAACTGAGGAGGTTCACAACGCCTTACCGGCTCCTCGTTTCCGAATTCGATAAAAGGGTGCTCGATGTTGTGGCTAAAATTCCCTATGGAGAAATTCTGAGCTACAGGGAGGTGGCTCTGAGGGCGGGCTTTCCGCGCGCTTTCAGGGCTGCAGGCGGCGCGCTGGGGCGCAATCCCCTCCCCATCATAGTTCCCTGCCACAGGGTCATAAGGAGCGACGGCGGCCTCGGCGGCTTCGGAGGAGGCATCGAGATCAAAAAGTTCCTCCTTGAGCTGGAAGGGGCGCTGCCGCCTGCTTTTTAGGGCAGATACCTCCTTATACGCTCGATCATGGGCCTGAGGTCGTAGAGCTCCCTCCCGAGCTCTCCGGCTATCTCGGCGGCATCGAGCTTCTGCCCGAGTTTCCAGAGTCCCGCCAGGAACCGGCCTGCTTCCTCGTTCAAAAACCACTTCTCCCCGTATTTCTCCTCGAGATAGGAAGAAAGGTGCGATTCCAGGATCCAGGCCCTGAGGTAACGGGCACAGTAGAAGAAATCGTCGACGTCGTAGAGATAGGAAGTCTCGGGATATTTGACGTGAAGAGCGGAGGACAGCTTTTCGCTGTACAGAGGGGCTTTGCCCTCGAGAGAACCGTCGCCGTGAAGGGCGAGCTCATAATCGAGCTTCGCCGAATAGCGCCTGAGCATGGCAAGCTGGGTGAACCAGGAATGCCTTATGTACTCGTCGGGGATGTCGGGCGCGGCGAGCTCCCTCACCCATGCCGGGTTCAGGGGGAGATGGTCAAAGAGCATGGCAAAAGCCTCGGTCACGGAGTTATCTCCGAGATATTTGAATTCGAAGGGGAGTTCTCTGTCCACGTGGCCGTAATGAAGCGCATGGCCCAGCTCATGCAGGAAGGTCTTGTAATCCTCTGCCCCGCCCTTGGGCATTATCACCAGTACGACCTCATCGGGGACCCTGATGGGCGAGCAGAAGGCTCTGGGAGACTTCTTCTCCCTCTCCTCCAGGTCATAGCGGACGTTTCCGCCGGCGTACATGTCGATGCCCATGGCCGAGAGGTACCTTTTAGTTATCTCGATGAGCCTGTCGCCCCTGAAATAGCTGTCAAATCCCCTTCCCCTCATGAGATAGCGTAGATCGTGTCTCTTGGCATCGTCGAGGGGTATGCCCTTCGAGAGCAGGTGTTCCTTAAGATTCCTCTGATAGAGCTCCTCCGTCTCCATGAGAAACCCGCCGAGCCTGTCCCGAAGGGGAACCAGGTCTATCCCCGAAAGAGACTCCACGAGCTCCACGCAGTTCGAGAAGCCCAGTTCTCTCATGCTGTCGTTAAGCTCACGGAACCTCGCCTCGAGGATAGGGTTCAGTTCCTCGGCCAGGGCCTTCTCCCTCGCCGAATCGATGGCGTCCCTTCTATCTCTATCGTCCTCGTTGAGAAGGAGAACCTCGGCGTATCGGAAGCTCACCTCCTCGCCCTCGGGGGTCTTCACCTTGAGGGAGGCCTCCCTGTTAAGGAATTCTTCGTCTCTCTTTCTGGTCGAGTGACCGAGATAATTGAGAACCAGGAACTCGTAAAGGTAGGAAAGCCTCTTCCTCTCCTCGCCCTCTGCTGCTTCTAACATCTCCCTGACCTCGTCGAGAAGCTTCCTGTCGGCGAGGTCGCTGTACTTCTCGTAGATCTCCCCTATGTCGACCTGATCTTTCTGTCCCGAACCGGTCAGGTAAAACTCCCTGTCGAGCTCATTGAGGAGCTTCTCAGCTCTCTGCCTTACCAGGTCAAGGTCCATTTTTTCCTCCCTGTGGCTTTGTGTCACAATCCAAAAATTTTATGAACGAAGGCTCATAGATTGCCCTGAAGGGGCCAGATCCTCCATTTCCCAATGAAAAGAGCACCAACGCCTTGACAGTTAATCCCTCCCTGACGATATTATAACCGAGCTGGTGGGTTATTTGGGGCACTGATTTGAGCCTGTAATGGCCGCAAAAGAGAGCCCCGGCCGAAAGGCCCCCGCCAGCTCCTCCTTTTAAAAGACCTCCTTGATAAATTCCCGAAGATGGCGGGTCTGATTGAGAAGGCTCAGCGTGTATCCCCTGCCCTCCCTGTGCTCGAGTATGCTGTAAGACGCCGTGTCCATGTGGAGCTTCCAGAAATAGGGCTCGGCGATCCCGAGGATCCCGGCGAGAAGGGGCTTGAGGACCGCCCTGTGGGTCGCGATGGCCACGGTCTGTCCCGAATGTCTCTCGACTATCCGCTCGAGCGCCTTAACTGACCTCTCCATCACTTTTTTGAGGGACTCGCCGCCGGGGATCTCCAGCTTCTCCGGGGTCGTTATCCAGAGTTTCCATAGATCGGGATATTTCTCCCTGATCTCGTCCTTGGGCTTTCCCTCCCATTCACCGAGGGAGATGTTGTTGAATCCCTCCTCGACGACGGGCTCGAGGCCATGGGGCTCCGCCACGATCTTTGCCGTGTCCAGTGCCCTCCTGAGAGGACTGGAATAGACGGCGGCGAGCTCAATTTCTTTGAGCTCGCCGCAGAGCTCCCTCGCCTGTCTCATCCCGTTCTCCGTGAGGGGAAAGTCGGTTCTTCCCCTGAACCTCCCCTCTTTATTTCCCTGACTTTCGCCGTGTCGAATCAGATAAATTACCGTCTCCATGATCAGCTCCTTTCGCTATTGGACCATTTTCCCGTTTAAGCTCCTCCTGCACCTGTTTTTCATTATAAAGCTTTCTTTGGGGCGGGTCGTGCGGAACGCACGACCCGCCCCAGAAGAGCAAAATTAACGCCGAAATCTCCCTATAATTCCTTTCTCATTGCTTCACCCATCGGCCATGTCTTAAAATTAAATCCTGACCATGGCTCTGCTCGAAAAGGATAGGGACCTCGAGTTCCCCCACATATTCATCATCGAGGCTTCGGCCGGGTCGGGGAAAACCCACGCCCTCACGCAGAGGTTCGTGCAGTTTCTGCTCTCCGAAGCCATACCGAACAGCGATCTATCGAACATCCTTGCCATCACCTTCACGAACAACGCCGCGAGGGAGATGAAAGAGCGGATCCTCAACTGGCTGAAGAATCTTGCCCTTGGCCTGGACAGGGAGGTCCTCCGGCAGACGCTGGAGCTGGTCTCCGTACCCGAGGATAGAATTCCCTCCCTCGCCGACCGCGTCATCGACAGAATCCTGCAGGATTACACCGACTTCCACGTTCAGACCATAGACAGTTTCATGAGAAGGATCTTCAGCGCATCGGCCATAGAGCTCGGTTTCCCGCCCGAGGTCGAGATACAGACCTCCTACGAGGACCTCGTCGAGTACACCCTTTCCCTGATGCTGAGGGAAGTGGGGACAGGAGGAAATAGGGAGCTCACCCGAACCTTCGAGGAATTCCTCGAGGGCCTTGAATCGCCCGGAAAAAAATACAAGTGGAACCCCTATTACGAGATGAAAAAGGAGATAAACTCTCTCCTCGAAGAGGAATCGAAAAGGGTGAAAGAGGTGAGATTCCCCGAAGCCCCCGGCGAATCCTTCCTGACCGAGACATTCGATGAACTCCACAGAACCATGGAAAGCCTCGCAGAAAGGGGCGAAGGCTGTCTGGAGAGAAGCAGATCCTTCGAGGCCATCGAGAGGGCCATTGCCAAAAGAGACATCAGCTACATATTACACCGGAGCGCCTCCCGGTCATTCCCACTTAGGAAGGCCTCGGGGAAAAAAGATTGCAAGGAGCTGCGGAACGATCTCCTCCAAGAATGGGTGAAATTTTTTGAAGGGATAAAGGAAAAACTGGCCTTTTACCTCGCCACGACACGACTACGCGGCTTCGCAGCTCTGTATCCGGCCTTTAAAGACGAGCTCGACAGAACAAAAAAACGAAGGGGCATAATACACATAAGCGATCTCAACAAGAAGCTCTCCGACTACATCCGCGAGAGCACTGTCCCGGAGATCTACTTCAGGCTGGGCGATGAGCTATATCACTTTCTCATGGACGAATTCCAGGATACAGATGCCGTTCAGTGGGAAAACCTGAAACCCCTCATAGGGGAAGCACTGTCAAAAAGAGGCTCTTTCTTCGCTGTGGGCGACCTCAAGCAGGCCATCTATATGTTCAAAAACGCCGATTACAGGATAATGAAAAAACTCGTCGAGAGCGCCGGGGACGCGGAAAAGATTGACCCGGAATTCATGAGCGCCACCGGGAACATCAAAATAGTCCGTCTCGAAAAGAACTACAGAAGCGGTGAGAGGATTCTGGACTTCGTCAAGCACACCTTCAGGGAGAGGCTCGGGGACCTCCTCGGAGATTCGAGGGAGAAATTCGACAGGACGGGCCTCACGGTCTTCACCCAGGAGGCCCACGATCCTTTGAAGGGGAAAGGATACGTCCAAACCCTGAGGATTTACAAGGAGAGGGGCAGCGAGGAGGACCCGGAGAGGGAAGAGCTGATCAAAATCGTAAGGGACGTCCTGAAGAGATATAATCCGGGGGATGTGGCTATTCTCGCCCGAAAGAAGGAAGAAGTCGAAAAGATCATAGGCTGGCTGATCGAGGAGGGCATAAATGCTGCTTCCTACAGCACCCTCGACGTCAGGAAACGCCGGATAATAAATGAGATAGTCGGGCTCCTTCGCTTTCTCGATTCCCCCATCGACGAGCTATCCTTCTCGAATTTCCTGCTCGGGCGAATCATGGGCAGAGTCCTCGAGAACTCTGATCTCGGCATCACTACCGAAGACCTGCGGCAATTCATTTTCAGGAACAAAAGGGATCGGACGGGAAGGCCGATCTACACCGCGCTGAGGGAGGATAGCTCCCTGTCCCCCCTGTGGAAAAGGTATTTCGAAGAACTGTACAGAAGGGTGGGCTACCTGCCGCTCTACGACCTTCTTCTGCAGATTTACAGGACCTTCGGGATAATCGAGAATTTCCCCGATGAGGCCGGCTTCCTTTCCAGGCTGCTCGAATCGGTAAATCAGCTTGAGGCCCACGGGATGAACAGCATAAAGGATTTTCTCGAGTTGTTTGAGAGGGGCTCCGAGGAACTCTTCGAGATATGTCTGCCCGAGTTCCTGAACGCCGTGAGGGTTATGACCTTCCACAAATCAAAGGGACTGGGCTTCCCGGTCGTGATAAACCTCCTGTACGATTCCAGGAACAAATGGAACAGCAAGCTCTTCGTCGAGGTCGGGGACGGAATGACCCTCTACTACATCACGTCCAAGATAATACCCCACTTCAGGGCAATCACGGAGGCCGCCCTTGAGGATCAGCTCAGGGACAAGATTCAGGACCTCAACGTGCTTTACGTCGTGACGACCCGCGCGAAGAATGAACTCTACAACATCGTAGTGTGCAGGGAAAAAAACTGCGAGGAAGCCCCTTCCTCCTGGGATACCCCTGAAAGGCCAGTGGAAATCAAACCTCTTGACCTCTTTGAATGCACCGAATGCGGCGAAATACAGCCGGTGAATGTCTCGCCGGAGGAGATTCCAGCCCCCACAGACCTCAAACTGTGGGAAAAAACGCTTCCCTTTTCGGAGAAGACCGCTGGCGGCCAGGAATGGACCCGGTTCAGGGTGCAGGAAACCCTCCGGGGCGAGTTCATCCACGATGTTTTGAGGAGGATCAAGTTTTTAAAGGAAATAGACCCGCTTCGCATACGGGATGCGGTCGAAGCTGCAGCCCGCAGGACCCGCATCGCGGAGGACCTGGATGCCGTCACGGAAAAGCTGGTCGAGTTCTTCGGACTTCCTGGAGTACAGAGGTGGTTCGTACCCGAAGAGGGGCGCAGGGTCCTCAACGAGGTGGAGGTGATCGACGAAAAGGGCAACACCCACAGGATAGACAAGCTGGTCATCGACCGCGACAGGGTCACTGTGATCGATTATAAAACTGGTGAGGATCAGCCCCGGGAATATGTGAAACAGGTAAAGCGATACATGGAACTCGTCGGAAGGATGTTCCCCGGGAGAAAAATATCGGGATACCTGGCTTATTTTGACCTTCAGAAAGTGGAGGAGGTGACACCTTGAAATCCTGGCTCATTCCCCCATCCACGGACCTGATCGAATTCATATCGGAGCTCATACCGACCGAAAGGGCCGAGAGATGCATCGTCGTTTTCCCCGGAAAAAGGCCTGGCTACTTCTTGAAAAAACACCTGGCCGAGGGGCTAAAAAAGCCCTTCCGATCGCCCCTGATCTTCTCCATGGACGAGTTCGTGGATTATCTCTACGAAAAACTCGGCTTTGAAAGCCTGAAGATCGAGGCAATCGACAGCATTGCCATTCTTTACGAGATCAACAAAAGGAACAGGCTCGTGGCCTCTCCCGCTGAAGAGGAAGGGGAGGAACTCACCCTCGATGAATTCCTTCCCTGGGGCTTCAAGCTTTTCAGGGACCTCGAGGAGCTCTGCATAGAAAACGTGAAACCCGACAGATTGAGGGACATTCAGGGGGAGATCAGGGATATTCCCGAGAGGGTCGGCGAGAAGCTGCTCACTCTCTCTGAGATGTATGTCAGCTTTTACGACGAAATTGAGGAGAGGGGGCTGTCCACCAGGGCCACCAGGTACAGGAAAGTGGCTGAGAAAATCAGGGAGCTCGACCTGAGCGACAGGGCGAAGATCGTACTCGCTGGCTTCTTTGCCCTCACGAGCTCGGAGAAACAGATCTTCGAAGGCCTCAAAAGCCTGGAAAACACGGTCATGGTGTTCCAGAAGGGCCCGGGCATAGAGAAAGTCATAAACAGCCTGGGGCTTCACCCCGATGAAAAAGAGGGCCCTCTGGAAAGACCCTATATCCAGTTCCACAGGGCGGCTGACCTCCACGGTGAGGCCTTTGAACTGGCAAATATCCTGCGGGGAATCGATCTCAGCGAGAAGGACGTGGCGGTGCTGCCCGATGCCACTGCCCTCTTCCCTGTTTACCACATTGCACTTCCGGCCGATCTCGAGGATTACAACATCTCCATGGGTTATCCCCTGATGAGAACCCCGATCTACGCGCTCCTCGAGTCCACGGGGAGGGCTCAGGAAACCTGCCTTGAGGGAAGCTATTTTGTCCCCGACTACCTCAGAGTTGTCCTTCACCCTTACGTGAAAAACGTGAAACTACGCGGTGAAAGCGCCGGGACCAGGGTCCTCTTCCACGGTATAGAGGAAGCCCTGGCCGCCTCCGATCACAGGTTCGTCAGCCTCGACGACCTTGAGGCCGACAGGGAGCTTCTCGGAAGGCTCCTTGAGAGGGTAAGGCCCCTCGATCCGGCATATAGCGATATGGAGATCGAAGACCTGTCGAAACATCTAAGCGAGATCCACAGGGTCACCCTCAGGAATTTCGAAACCATCGCGAACCTGGCCGACTTCGCGGGGAAACTGATGGATCTGGTATCCTTCGTATCCACAAAAAGCCCTGTGAACAGGCATCCCTTCTCAAACCCCTTCATAGAACATCTCCTCAAAGCCCTGGTTGAACTGGAGTTATCTGACCTCGCCGGAGAGGCCTTTTCCGATATGTCCAGTTACTTCCGCTTTTTGAGAAATTACATACGGGCGGTGAAGGTCCCCTTCGAGGGCACTCCTCTCAAAGGATTCCAGGTTCTCGGATTTTTAGAGACAAGAAACATCAAGTTCAGGAGGGTATTCATTCTGGATGTCAACGAAGGCATCCTGCCCGACGTCAAAAAGGAAGATACAATCCTGTCCGACGCGGTGAGGAGGTACCTGAACCTGCCCTCTTATAAGGAGAGGGAACAGATCTCCCGCTATTATTTCGAACTGCTCATAAGGGGCTCCCGGGAATCTCACATCTTCTATGTGGAGAGCGCCAACAGGACACGAAGCAGATTTGTGGAAAGCCTGATATGGGAGCTCCAGAGAGAAGCGGGAAAGGTGGAGCTCCCCAACCACAGGGAGGTCTTCTTCCGCGTCGATTTCAGCCAGGATGACCCACAGCCTATCCCCAAGGATGACGATGTGCTGGAATACCTCAGGGATTTCGTTTACTCTCCGACATCCCTCGACACTTACCTGAGGTGCCCGTTGAGCTTTTACTACCGTTATGTGCTTCACCTCCGGGAAAAGGAGGATATCGCCGGGGACCTCGAATACAGCGAGGTGGGCATCCTGATCCACAGCCTTCTCAAAGAGTTCTTCGAAGAAAAAAGGGGGAAACCCCTCGAAATAACGCAGAGGGACTACAAGAGGATGGATCGGCTCATAGACGACGTCTTCAGCCGGAGATACGGGGAAAACCTGCGGGGAATACCCTATCTCTTCAAGATCCAGACGAAAAAAAGGATGAAGGACCTCCTCGATTACCACCGGGAACGGATGGGCGGCGCCGTCATACTCGACCTCGAAAAGGAGTTCACGGCGGAACTGGAACTCCCATCGGGAGCGAAGGTCAAAATTCAGGGCAAGCTGGATAGAATTGAGAGGAGAGACGGGCTCATCAGGATAATCGACTACAAAACGGGAGGATCAGCGGACACACCGAATCCCAGATTTGTCGAAGACCCGACGGAAACATGGTCAAAAAAGCTCAAATCGGTGCAGCTTCCCTTTTATATCCTCCTCTACTCCAGTGAAACGGGTACACCGATCGATACGATCACCAGCAGCCTCCTGCTTCTCGGAAGCGAACGCATTGAGGAAAAGGAACTTTACGATGGCCCTTACAATCCAATTTTCTTCGGGCAGCTAAAAGATGCGATAACAAGCCTTCTCGACGAAATTTTGAGAAAAGATGCGCCCTTTAAGCCCACAAAATATCCCGAAAAATACTGCGGGTCCTGCCCGTACAGGGTCCTATGCGGAAGGCAATGGGTTCCCGAGAGAAGTTATTAAAGGGAAATGGAGGTCTGAAAAATTGATAGATGACAGGGTCTTTCTCGAGATACTCGAGACGATCAAGAAACAGAGCACCTGCTCCTTCTACAAGACAGGGGCTCTCATCGTCAAGGACAACAGGATAGTTTCCATAGGCTACAACGGCACTCCTTCGGGATTTCCGCAGTGCAACGAGCTCAACGAATTTCTGGAGTGGGTCCTCAAAAACAGGGACGACCGCGAGAAAATCGAGAGCCTGCTCGACTGCGTCCTCGAAAACAACTGCTCCGATGACCTTTTAACTGAGAAATTCGTCCTCTTCGAGAAATACCCCCTGACCGAATACCGGCCTCTCAGGGAGAGAATAAAGGAGACCGCCTTGAAAATGCTGGAGGAACTCGAAGAGGGGAAGGAAGTCGACCTGTACAGATACAACTTCATACACTCGAGGTACGAGATACACGCCGAACAGAACGCCATAGCCTACTCGGTCAAAGCCGGAACCAACATAAACGGCTCGACCATATATTCCGCCCTGCTTCCCTGCATGGAATGTGCGAAACTAATAGTCGCATCGGGCATAAAGAGGGTGGTCTACACCGAGGATTACACCGACAAGAGGTTCAACGAATCCTCTGTGGATTTTCTGAGGATGAACGGCGTCGATGTGGTGAAACTGAACCTGGAGAAGCTATGAAGATCCTGGTCGGATCGGAAAACCCGGTGAAAATAGAGGCCGTGAGGGAGGCCTTCTCCGAATTTTTCGAAGAAGTAGAAGTCCTTGGATTCAAGGTAAAAAGCGGCGTTCCCCCGCAGCCCTTGGGGGAAGAGACCTTTCGCGGGGCAGAGAACCGGGCAAAGGCCGTAATGGAGATCGACAGCGAGCGCAAACTTTACGCCGACTTTTTCGTCGGCATCGAGGGCGGAATCGTAAGGATAATCGGGAAATGGTTCGCCTTCGGGGGAATATGCATAATGGACAGGAAAGGGAAAACTTCCTTCGGGACCTCTCCCCTCTTTCAGATCCCCGATACGATAGCTACCGTTTTGGTGAGGGGATTCGAGCTGGGCCACGTGATGGACAGGATCACGGGCGAAAAGGATTCCAAAAGAAAGGGCGGGGCGATCGGTTATTTCACAAAGGGTATAATGGAACGAAAAGACCTCTACAAAAGCGGCATCATCGCGGCCTTCGTGCCCTTTCTGAACCAAGACCTCTTCTACTGAAGCTCAACGGTTCCCTTCGCGGCTGATCCGGGGCAGATATACCTCATCTTGCATCGAGAACAGGTCCGTTTCCTGGATATAGTTCCGCTGTACAGTCCCACAAGAATTATGAGCAGCAAAAGAATCAGCTTATCCGCCGAAAAACCACGGGTTGCCATCATTACGATGAGAAAGATGATCGGAAGGACTGTCAGAGAACCGTAGACGAAGGGCGCGATCTTTATGCCGAAACTCGATGGAAACCGTTCGATTTCGCCCCTGCTGAAGAGAAAAGAGGACAGCTTTCCCCAACCCATCGAGCAGATCCTCCCGTAGTAAAAGCAATTGACACATACAAGCTTCCTGAGGAGGAAGTAGATCAAAAAGAGAAAGAGCAGGGCGTAAATGTATCCCAGCAAGGGAAGGAGCAGATAGGCCGAATAGGCCCCAATCCCGATCCAGAGCAGGATCAGGAAATTCGATATAAGGGCCTGAGAAATCGGATATTCCTCAAGTCCATTCTCGTATAGTTTCATCGGTGCCTCCTTTGCATATAATTCTCCGACCGTCCTCATCCTTTTTCAAGCAGCGGAGGTGAGCTCAATGGCATCTCCGCCTTCTCTCAGGGAGGAAAAAATAGGGCTTGCTTTTCCCGTCGAGAGAGAAAAGCAGTGCAGGATAAGTTTTCCTTGTGAATATAGTCTAAAATCTGCTTCTGCCTCTTTTCATTCCAGAAAGAGGAAAGTGGAAAACCTCTGCTCCTGTTGCTTTCGGTGGGGTATCCCCCTATAATTGAGAATAAGTCTCAATTAAGGAGGTGAAAATGCGGTCAATCGTCGCGAAAACTTTTGTCTATACGTTGCTTCTTTTCGGATTCACCTATATGTCGCTGGTCCTCGTCTACAAAACGGGCCCCCTTGAGACAGCCCTCTGGGGCTTTGCCCTGCTTTCCGCAGGCTTCTTCCTCTTCTGGAACTCCCTGACCGACATAAGAGAGCGATCCCAGAACCTGTCGGGCATCTTCTCCGGGATCCTCCTATGGGGAGCCCTCGGGGAGGCAGCGGAACATCTGGAGCTCTTCAGCCTGCCGGACTGGCGAATGCTGCCGCTTCTCGCTCTCTTCACCTCCATCCTGCTCCTCTGGTCTGTGAAGAAATCAATTCCTGTCGGCAACCTCTTCGCCCTCGGTGTATTCAACGGGATCTGGGCGCTCCACACCCTCATGATAAACCAGTACGAATATCTGGGAAGAAAATCGACCACCACGTACCCCTCTGCCCTTCTATTCCTCTTCCTGGCTCTGTATTTCTTGAAAAAAGCAATCTCTTCGGTTCCTGAAAGGAGCAAAATGGCATACACCGTCGCCTTTCTGCTGTCAGCCTGGACCGTACTGGAATACATCTGGGGCTGGCGGTGGATTCCCGGGCCCTGGATGCTGTCGGGGAAATGAGGAAAACACGGTTATCAAGAATGCGCCTGAAGGCAATATAATAAATTAACGGAAAAGGGAGACATGCTTTGAGCCTGATCATCACAGTCTTTCTCGTTTTCGTGGTTGCCGCCGCCTTTTCCCTTCTGGGAAAAGGCGGCGGCGAATTCTACATTCCGATAATGCTCACTTTTCTGGACCTGAGCTACTTTGACGCTGCGGGCCTGAGCCTCTTCATGATCTTCGTGCAGGGACTTTCAATGGTGGCCGTCTATTCCTTCAAAAACAGGCTCGTAGACTGGAAACTGGCCCTTTCCCTCGCCCTTGTCGTGGGGATCTCAGCCTTCATGGGGGGATTTTTCTCCGCCGGAATTCCACCCCTGTACCTCAAAATAGCTTTTTCGGCCGCCCTTCTCCTCTCGGCCTATTTCCTCCTATTGGGAAAAGAAGTTAAAAACACAGGAAGCGGAAAGTTCACATGGAGGAGAAACCTCAACGGAAAGGAATACACGGTGAATCCGCCCCTTTTATTTCTGCCCGTGGCCTTTGCCGCCTTTCTGGCGGGCATGGTCGGGATCTCTGGCGGCGGGCTTATCGTCCCCATCTGCGTGCTTTTGGGCGGAGTCCCGATCAGGATAGCCATTGGGACCAATACCTTTCTGGTCCTTGTCTCCTCTTTCACTGGATTTTCAGGCCACTTAGCCAGAGGGGGCATCGACCCGAAACTCGCGGCAATATTCGGCCTCACCGTCGTGATAGGCTCCCAGATCGGCTCCCACATGCACGCGAGGGTCCAGGAGAAAGCCATTCGGAAATTGCTCGCCTTTATCCTCGTTCTCGCCGCCTTCTGGATGCTCCTCCGTGCCTTTATAATTTAGCCAAAGGGAGGAGGCCATGCTCTCGGAGGGAAAGGAAGCTCCTGATTTCTGCCTTCCCGATCAGGACAAAAGGGAGGTATGTCTCAGTAACTTCCGGGGGAAATGGGTCGTCCTTTACTTTTATCCAAAGGACAACACGAGCGGATGCACCCGTGAGGCCCAGGGTTTCACCGAAAAACTGGAAGAATTCGAGAAACTGGGAGCTGTGATTCTCGGCATTAGCCCCGATTCCCCCAAAAGTCACAGGAATTTCAGGGAGAAGAAAAACCTGCGCGTTACGCTGTTGAGCGATCAGGAGCACAGGGTCCTCGAAACCTACGGCGCCTGGCAGCTGAAGAAAATGTACGGAAGGGAGTACTACGGAGTTGTGAGGAGCACCTATCTCATCGATCCCGAGGGCAGGATCGCCAGGATCTGGCCCAAAGTGAAGGTAAAAGGACATGTCGAAGAAGTGCTGAACACCCTGAAAGAGCTCAGGGGTAAGTCCTGACATGGCCGATAAGATACGGTACATAGTGAGCGCGTGCCTCGCGGGAATGCACACCCGTTATGACGGCGGGGCCACGGAAGATCCAGAGGTCATGGAACTGGTGAAAAGGGGGCTCGCCATACCGCTGTGTCCCGAGCAACTGGGCGGACTGTCCACTCCGAGAGAACCGGCGGAATTCAGGGGAGGAGATGGCAACGACGTTCTGGAGGGCAGAGCCCGACTGGTCGGACTCGAAACGGGCGAGGACAAGACCCTCAATTTCCTGAAGGGCGCCCGGGAGGTACTGAGGATAGCCGAACTCGTAAAACCGGAGGAAATCATCCTCAAAGAAGACAGCCCCTCCTGTGGATTGCGCTGTGTTTATATAGACGGCGTTTTGCAAAAAGGCAGCGGGGTGACGGCTGCACTTCTGGTGAGAAAGGGGGTCAAAGTCCGGGGAGTTCAGTCCCGCTGCGAAAAGGGCCCCTCAAAACAGGTGTAGCTCCAGTCACACTCCGTGATCAATTTTCCGCAGAGCTTCGGATCTCGGGCTGACAGATTTTCACGCTTCCTCATTGAAATCTGACAATATCTGCATTTTGGCAAATCTGAATTTCACTTTGTACTGATTACAGATTTCTGCATTGACAATCTGCCG
>JAGGUL010000065.1 GCA_021158525.1 Candidatus Hydrothermota bacterium
TCTTCTCGGTGCCCTTTAGATCGGGCTCAAGGCTTGAGCCCGATCTAAAGGGCACCGAGAAGAGGATATATGAATATCTCTCGGAGGAGCCGCTTCATGTAGACCAGATCGCAAGGAAGATGGGCATCGAGGTTGTGGAGCTGCTCGTGCATCTTCTTTCCTTGGAGCTCAAGGGCCATGTGATCCAGTTGCCCGGCAAATACTTTAGGAGATCCGGGGCATGAGGGGAAAGGTCGCTGTCGTGGGATCTGTCGTTCTCGATGAGATAGAGAGAGGCGGAAAAGCCTTCACCTCCTTCGGAGGGATCACCTATTCCATTTTGGCTCTGGCGGCTCTTCTTCCTGACAGGGAGATAATCCCTATAACGTATGTCGGAGAGGGAGACCTCGACCGATTCAGGGAACTGACCGAATCCTTCCCCAACATAAACCTCGAGGCCGTCAAGATCTGCAGTCGTGGGACAAACCGAAACAGGTTGATATACGGCGACGGGGAGGAGAGAGATGAGTTTTTCGAGCTGATCACACCTCCCCTGACTTTCAGGGATCTCATGCCCTATCTGGAGTCCGACGCCTTTCTCGTGAACTACATCAAGAACGACGACCTTTCCTTTCAGGACCTCAAGACCCTTTCTTACGCTTTCAAGGGGGTTCTTTACATGGACATACATAGCCTTCTGAGGGAAAGGAATGCTGACGGTGGCTTCAGGCTTAAAAAACTGAGAGACTGGCAGTCCTGGGCGAGGATGGCCGATATTTTGCAGATGAACCGTCTCGAAATTCAGCATTTTACCGGGTTCAAGACCGATACCGAGGAAGAGCTGGAGAAGCTGGCTCTGCTCGTCGTTTCGCAGGGTCCAAAGGCACTGAATCTGACCCTGGGCTCCCGGGGCAGCATTCTGGCGTACAGAAAGGAGAACTCCGCATTTGTGAAGAGATTCAGGGTTCCTGCGGTGAAGGTCGTCGATCCGACTGGATGCGGGGATATCTTCGGGGCTTCCTTCCTGGCGGATTACCTTAAACACGGGGATTTCGAGAGGGCAGCCTCTTTCGCCAATGAGATGGCCTCGAGGAGCGTTTCCTATCCGGGGCTGGAATTTATCGTGTCAACGGGCCGTCATGGCAGGGAAACGCCGTTTTCTTCTTCCCTTTGAAAGTTTTTCTCCAGGTTCTCGAAACGCCATTCGAGTTTCCTCAGCGTTTTCTGTATCTCGTTTATCCTCCACTCCAAAGAGGAAAGGATCCACAGCTCGAAGTGGTTGACCCTGGCCTGATTATGCATGATGTAGATCAGCTTCACGGAGATCAGGGCTGTGGCTATTTCCAGCATCGCCAGCCTCAATGTGCCACGGCTCAGGAGTGATATAACGAGGGAGAGGGCCACAAGCGTTGCAAATACGATGTTGAAGAGCCTTGTGTTAAAGGTGGGCGCTCCTCCGATTCTGCCCACGATGGCGCGGACCCTCTCCTTTTCCCGCTTAAAATCCTCTATTTCCTGGCGAAGTTCGTTTAACTCTACTTCCACACTTTTATCGTGTTCTTCCATGGTCGAACCCCTTTTCTTTTGGGCGGTTTTCATTTTAAGGGGTTCGGCCCCGATTTTACAACTTTCGGAGGTATATTCCAGATTTTTCGATGCCCCAGGCGCTTGACAGCGCAGTTTCACCTCTTTAAACTCTGTCTTCTCAAGGAGGTCAGTCCATGAAAATAGTGGAATGTGTTCCGAATTTTTCTGAGGGAAGGAGAAAAGAGGTCGTCGACGAGATAGTAAAGAGCATGCTCAGTGTGCCCGGCGTTAAACTTCTGGATCAGGAGATGGATCCCGACCACAATCGTTCCGTGATCACCATTGCCGGTTCTCCTGACAGCGTTCTTGAGGCCGCCTTCAGGGGCGCGCAAAAGGCGGTGGAGCTTATAGATCTCAATAAACACAGGGGGGAACATCCTCGAATGGGGGCTGTCGACGTCATTCCCTTAGTGCCCATTGAGGACGTAACGATGGATGATTGCGTCGCTCTTGCGGAGAAGCTGGGCAAGAGAATAGCCGAAGAGCTCAAAGTGCCCGTTTATCTCTATGGCGAAGCAGCCAGGCGACCCGAGAGGCGTGATCTGGCTTATGTGAGAAAAGGGGAGTTTGAGGGGCTGAGGGAGTCGATAAAGACCGATCCTGAGAGAGAACCCGATTTCGGCCCCAGGGAAGTTCATCCGACGGCGGGAGCCGTTGCTGTGGGAGCCAGGAAAATACTGGTGGCCTATAATGTGAATCTGGGCACGCCCGATGTGTCGGTGGCGAAGAAAATAGCGAAGAGGGTCAGGGCCAAGGGAGGAGGCCTCGCCTTCGTGAAAGCCCTGGGATTTGAGCTCAAGGAGCGGGGCATCTCTCAGGTCTCCATGAACATGGTGGACTTTGAGAAGACACCACTCTATTCGGCCTTTGAGCTCGTCAAGCTCTATGCCGACAGGTACGGCGTACCGGTGATTGGCTCGGAGATAGTGGGCCTTGTCCCGCAAAGAGCCCTCGTCGATGTGGCCGATTTTTACCTCAAGCTCGAGGGGTTTAAGCCCGACCAGATAATCGAGGCCAGGTTGAAGGAGAATGCCAATCCCTTGGAGGATTATATATCTGAACTGGCGATGCCCACGCCGACCCCCGGAGGCGGCGCGGTATCAGCCTTTTCGCTCGCTCAGGGATATGCCCTTCTCTCCATGGTGGCAGGGCTGACTTTGAAGAGCAAGAAATACCAGGATCGGTGGGAGTATGTCAAATCCGTTTACGAGGAAGCCGGAAAGAGGATAGGAGAGGCTCTGAGTTTGATGGAAGAGGATTCGGGGGCTTTTGAGAAGTTCATGGAGGCTTTGAAGCTGCCGAAAGAGACCGAGGAAGAGAAGAAAAAGAGAAACGAAGCCAAGGAGCAGGCACTTCGCTGGGCGGCCGAGGTTCCGCTCAGGACTGCCCGCGCGGCAGAAAAAGGCCTTTACTATGCCATGGTTCTTGCCGATTACGGCAATGTCAATGCCATCACAGATGTGGGATGCGCCCTTCACCAGTTCAGAGCGGCGTTTTACGGTGCAAGGTTGAATGTGCTCATTAACCTTTCAGCCCTCAAGGACGAGGAATTCGTGGCCAATGCGAGAAAAGAGCTCGATAGCCTCAGGGATGCCTTCGAGAAAAAATTCATGGAGATAATGTTGAAGGTGGAGGAGAAAATATAAATTGGTAAGAGAAGCTTTCTGCGACCTTCATATACACACGAACTATTCCGACGGCGAATATCCCCCCAGGGAGGTTGTGAGAAGAGCGGCGAGAGCTGGCCTCTCGGTGATAGCAATAACGGATCACGATAACATACTGGGGATCGATGAAGCCATAGAAGAGGGTGAGGCAATAGGGATCTCTGTCCTGCCCGGAGTTGAGCTTTCGGCCGAGGATAACGGCAACGACATACATATCCTGGGCTATCTCTTTGACCACAGAAACGGTCAGCTCAAGGAAACCCTGGAGTTCTTCAGGGCGGAAAGGTTGAAGAGGGCAAAGACAATTCTCGAGAAGCTCAGGGAATTGGGAGTATTCCTGGATATAGAGGAAGTGCTCGAGGAAGCAGGTCACGGTGCCGTGGGAAGGCCCCACATCGCCCATGTCCTCATCAAGAAAGGCTACGTGGCAACTGTGAGGGAGGCCTTTGAAAGTTATCTGGGCTACGAGAGCCCGGCCTACGTCCCCAAGTTCAAGATGACCGTGAAGGACGCCATCGATCTCATAAAAAAGGCAGGGGGCATCCCTGTCATTGCCCACCCCGGAATAAGCGCACCTCCTCACAAAGTCCTGGAGTTTATAGGCCTCGGCCTCCTCGGGATCGAGGTATGGCATCCCGAACACGATGAAGATACTATAGCCTTCTACAGCAGGGTCGCTGACGAACACGGCCTCGTGAAGACCGGCGGATCCGATTATCACGGCGAACAGAAGGGGAGAGCCAATCTCGGCACGATAAAGTTGCCCTACGCGATTGTCAGGGACCTGTTGGCCCTCAAAGAGAAGCTCGGGGTTTCATGAGAGGTATTCCCGAACCGGTGTACCTCGAGAGTGGGGTTCTCTATGTTCTCGACCAGAGGCGTCTGCCCCACGAGGAGGTTTATCTCGAGATAAAGGACGTGGAGCACCTCTGTGTGGCCATTAAGGGCCTCAGTGTAAGAGGTGCGCCTTTGATAGCGATAGCTGCCCTCTATGGTCTCCTTCTCGAAATTGAGGACAGGGGATTTTCGAGGGAAGTTCTCCTCTTTGCCATGGAAAAGCTGGCTTCGACGAGGCCCACTGCTTTCAATCTCTTCAGAGCACTTGACGAAGTCAGGAAGGCCGTCGACAGCGGGGCAGGGGAGGAGAAGATCAAGAGGCTTATTAAGCGCCTCATAACGAGAGAAAAGGAGTCTACCCACAGAATCGCAGCTTACGGCGCTGAGATAGTCGGGGGAGGGCGCGCACTGACCATATGCAACACGGGGGTGCTCGCGACGGGCAGCATGGGCACCGCGCTGGGCATCATTTTCGCGCTGGCCGAAAGGGGAAAGATCGAGATGGTTTACGTCTCGGAGACCCGGCCGCTGCTTCAGGGAGCCAGATTGACGGCGTGGGAATTGCTCAAAACGGGAATTCCACACAGGCTCATTACCGACAATACAGCTGCCTATCTCATGTCCCTCGGGCTTGTCGATTTCGTCGTGATCGGCGCGGACAGGATAGCCCTTTCAGGCGATACGGCCAACAAGATAGGCTCGCTGTCCCTCGCCATAAGCGCGAAGTATTACGATATCCCCTTTTACGTCGCGGCACCCGTGACGACGATCGATCGGAGCCTTCTATCGGGCGACGAGATCCCGATAGAGGAGAGAGACGAAAAAGAGGTCCTCGAGTTCGGCGGTAGGACGATAGCACCCGAGGGCACCGGCGCGTTGAACTTCGCTTTCGACGTGGTTCCCTCCAAGCTCATAACGGCGATAATAACCGATAGGGGAGTAGCCAGACCTCCTTACAGAGAGGCTCTCGAAAAATTGCTATCACTTTCCGATGCAGAACTCGGAGAAGATGCGGGATAGGGTTTCCTCCGGTATGTCACTTATTCCGAGAAGGAGTTCGAGCTTTTCCAGAGATTTGCGGACGTGAAAAGACAGTATATCGAGGGGATAGCCTTCCTTCCATCTCTCTGTACCCTCGTTTAATTCCTTCAGCGCTTCCCTCAGAAGTTCGCCCTCACGGCGGGTAAAAGCGATGGTCCCGCTTATTTCCGGCTTTTCCAGGTATTCCATTATTTTTTGGCGGAGCTCCGATATTCCGGTGCCCTTCAGTGCGGAGACCTCCACCACAGTTTCCCCTTCGATATCGTCGGGTTTTATCTTTTCTCCGAGGTCTATCTTGTTCAGGACTATTATCCGCGGCTTTTCAACCTTTTCCAGAAGGCGCAGGTCCTCCTCCGTCATCGACGTTGAGCAGTCGATAAGAAGAAGCCTCAGATCTGCCCTTTTTGAGAGCTCCAGGGCCTTTCCTATGCCGATCGATTCCACCCTGCCTTCCGCCTCTCGCACGCCGGCTGTGTCATACAGGGTCAGGGGCATTCCGTTCCAGATTACCGATTCGGAGATCACGTCTCGGGTTGTTCCCGCTTCTTCTGTAACTATGGCCCGCTCCTGTCCGAGCAGGTCATTGAAGAGGGTTGATTTGCCAACATTGGGTTTGCCGAGAATTGCGATTCTGGCCCCTTCAAAATAATATCTGTTTGCCTCACCCGTCTTTATGAGGGTCTCGAGGTTTTCCTTTAATTGACTGAGTTTTCCGTTTATGTATTCCTCCGATATCTGTGGGACGTCTTCCTCGAAGTCAATCCTGGCCTCCAGATCCTTGAGGAAGTTCAGGTAATTTTCCCTGAGTTCGGTGAGTTTTTCTGAGGTATGTCCGAGGAGCCTCTCCCTGGCGAGAAAAACTGCTTCCTCGGTTTCCGCCTCGATGATTTCCAGGATTCCTCTGGCTTTTATGAGATCCATTTTGCCGTTCAGGAAGGCCCTTTTTGTGAACTCACCAGGCTCTGCGAGCCTCGCTCCCGCTTTAAGCACAGCTCTCAGAACCAATTTGGGAACGAGTTTTCCGCCGTGGCAGCTTATTTCTGCCATGTCTTCTCCCGTGTATGAACGGGGTGATTTCATGAAAGTGAGAAGGACCTCGTCTATGATTGAATCTGTTTCGGGATCAACTATGTAGCCGAGGACGACTCTATGGCTGGGGAGACTGCCTTTCCCCTTTTTTCTGATGAAGACTTTCATAAGGATCCTCAGGGTATCCTCCCCTGAGACCCTGATAACGGCTATGGCGGCAACCCCTGGAGGGGTCGCGATCGCTGCGATTGTGTCCATTTAGCTCAGGCAATTGCCTTATCAGGACGAGCGAGATCTTTTAGCGGGAGCGACAACCAGGGTCGCCTCGCCCCCTCTTCCCACAAGATAGACACGGATGGAACGATCCTTTCTCAACGTGTCCCTGACAAGCCTTCTCTCTTCGGGGGTCAGGGGGTCGATGCGCATTTCCTTTCCCGTTTCCTTGACCCTTCTGGCCACCGCCAGGGCCTTATTTTTCAGGAATTCCTTCCTTCTCTCCCTGTAATGGGATATGTCCAGCTCGACCTGGAGATTGGATTTTTTCCTCCTCAACATGAGGTTGATCAGGTACTCCAGGGCCTCCAGGGTTTTGCCTCCCCTTCCGATCAGGGCCGAGTCATAGCCCCTTGTGTGGATGTTCACGTAGTAACCCTTCTTTCTGGGTTCGATCTCGACATCCACACGGGAGGTCAGGATCCCGAGGAATTCCTTTATGAGGCCCTCTATGAGGTCGAGCTCCTCTGCATCCTGGTAAAGCCTGACCCTGGCGGGCTCGTCCCCCAGCCCTTCGCTGAGGACCTCGAACCTGGCCTCGCTCCTGTCGATTCCCGCTTTCTCAAGCGCTTTCTCCAGTGCCTCCTCCACTGTTCTGCCTTCTTCCTCGATGTAACGCATAGTTGATCCCTCCGATTATTTCCTTTTTAACAAGTATTGCTCAACAAGCCCTAAAAGGCTGTATGTAAGCCAGTACAACACAATGCCTGCCGGAAAATTTAAAAAGATGAAAGTGAGAACGAGGGGCATAAATAGTGCAAACATCCTCGATTGCTGATCTTGTGCAGGCTGCATCAGCGCCTGAGCCATGCTCGCGATGCCCATGAGGATGGGCAACACGTAGTAGGGGTCCTTAGACGAGAGATCCCTTATCCAGAGGATAAAGGGAGCTCCCCTGAGATCTATTGTGGTTCTCAGGATCTTGTAAAGGCCCCAGAATATGGGGAGCTGAAATATAAGGATCAAGCAGCCTGAGAAGGGATTCACCTTGTGCTTTCTGTAGAGCTCCATCATCTCCTGCTGAAGCCTCTGGGGGTCATCCTTGAAGGTTTTCCTGAGGGCGTCCATCTTTGGTTTCAGCTCCTGCATTTTCTTCATCGAACGCAGGTTTTTCATGGTAAAGGGCCAGAAAACGAGCTTCATCAGGAGTGCAAAGACCACTATGACCCAGCCGTAGTTGGGGATGAAGGAGTAGAGGATCTTGAAGGCATAGAGGATCAGTTTGGAAAAAATGGAAATTATGGGAGCGCCGAATTCGAAGGCAGATGCGAGCCCAAAACCTATGTCTTTAAGGATGAAGTAATCTATAGGGCCAAAATAGAGGTGATACCTTTGCCCCGTGGATTTAACTGCGAAAGATATCCTCGAGTCGGTCGCTCTGGCGTCCAATCTCTTCAGGTCTCCGTCGTCGGGGATGAGGGTGACCATGAAATATTTTGTTCTTGTCCCGGCCCATAGGACGGAATAGCCTGATTCTGTGAAGGGCTTTTTCCTCAAGGAATTCAGGGATACTTTGCGGATTTTATCCTTGAAATAGATGAAAGAAAAGTGCCTTAAATCGTCCTTTTTATCCTTTTCGGTGGTGCTCAGTCCCGAGGGAAACAGTATGTTAAAGGTATCTCCGGGAGCGAAAGAGACATCGATAAGATAGGAGTTTTCCTTGAATCGGTAGTTCTTTATGAGGGTGTCTTCCCCGCTGACTGCTGTGAAGGTCAGTTCCGCCTCACCACGGACCTGCAGCGTATCGAGGTCGGAGGAAAAATCCAGGTCTTTCCAGTTGAGGCCATCAGAGATAACGTCGAGAAGCCCGTAGCCCTCCGGTATCAGCTCCACCGGCTTGCCGAGAGCGTCCCTGTATTTTTTGAGTTTATAGCCGATGAGCAGTCCGCCCTTACGCGAGATTCGCGCTTCGTACAGGGGGGAGACCACGACTACAGGGTTTTCCTCGGCGATCTTTTCGACGGGAGCCGTCAGGCTGGAATCCGCTGCTGCCGTCTCCGTTGTCTTTTTCGTGGCTTTAACGGGTCTTTTGGGGGGCTTATAGAAGAAGAACTGATACATCATCAGAACGATCATCATTAGCACGAATGTCAGTATAAACCTCTTTGACATGACTTCACCTCACTGGGTCGTAGCCACCCGGATTAAAGGGATTGCACCTGACGATTCTCCACGCTGATTTCAGGCTTCCCTTGAGAATGCCGTATTTTTTCAGTGCCTCTATGGAATACTCAGAGCAGGTTGGATAGAACCTGCAAGTGTGTGGGAAAACAGGCGACACGAACTTCCTGTAAAATCTGATGATCCCGATCGCAATTTTAACCGCCGTTTTCCCCATTTTTTCTCCTTTTTCTTATTTTCTCCGCGATTACCTCAAATGAACGGAGCAATTCATCGAAATCGGCCCCGAGGATCGAGGGCAGCGCCATAAAAACGTAATGTCCGTTGGGCAACAGATCCCTGTTTTTTCTGTAAATTTCTCTCATGAGCCTTTTTGCTCTGTTTCTTTTGACCTTAGTGTCGATCTTTCTCGAGGCCGCAAATCCGGCCCTTTTGCCGTCAGCCCACCTGTAGTAAATAACAAAATAGTCTCCTTTTTCCCACAGCCCCTCCCTGAGGATGTGGTTGAAGTCTTTCCCCCTTTTTAATATCTCCCTTCGGGGGAGCCCCTCTTTTCTCAAACAGTAAGCCTTCTCCTTTTTTTCCTTCTCCGTCTTTGAATTATGGCCCTTCCGGCCTTTGTGGCCATTCTAGCCCTGAAACCGTGGGTTCTCTTTCTCTTGATGCGTGAGGGCTGGTAAGTTCTCTTCATAATTCCTCCATTCTGCTTTTAATTGATTTTCCGAGAACCAGATAAAACAGGATGACCATTAGCCCGTAACCCAGGGCTATGAACTCCACCCTGTCGATCCCTATAGATATGAAAAAAAGCTCATACAGTGACGAAAGAGCAAGGGCAAAAAGAAGCCTCTTGGGGAAAAGGACGTAAAGGAAAAAGAACACGAGTGTTATTAGAATGAAAATCCCGAGATATATCATCGCATTACACCTCGCCCCCCTATAATTGCCGCAATACCTTGACGCGCCATCACCACACCGATGGCCGTCATCACAATTATCATTATCTTAGACAAAGCCATCGAGCCAGCAGGCCCGAGAAATTTCACGATTAGTTTGGAATTATAAAGGATGACTATAAGAAATGCCAGATTCACCAGATATGCCACCGTGGCGAAGACAGGGCCTGCCGTATCGGTGAATACGAGCAGAGTGGTGATCACGGCAGGACCTGCTATGAGCGGAACCCCGAGGGGGACAGCTCCTATACCCTCTTCGGGCTTCCGCCTGGTTTTTTCCCTCTGCAGGAGGTCAGCGAGGGAAAGGGTTACGAGGAGGATGCCGCCAGCGACCTGGAAATCGGGGATCGTTATTCCGAGGAACGAGAGGAAACTTCTTCCGAGAACGATGAAAAGGAGTCCGACAAATAGCGCGGTGAGAACGGATTCCACGAGGGTTTTGTTCCTCTGGCCAGGGCTCATCCCCTCCGTAAGAGATAGAAAGAGGGGCAGTATCCCGAAGAAGTCGATCGCCACAAAGAGGGCTATGAATACTTTGAAAAATATGCCGATGTTCATGGGTATAAAAAAATGGGCGATGGAGGATTCGAACCTCCGACCTCTTGCATGTCAAGCAAGCGCTCTAACCAACGCTGAGCTAATCGCCCACTTTATTTCCTTCCGTATATGGGCGGAGGAGGACTTGAACCTCCGACCTCTGGTATGTGAGACCAGCGTTCTCGCCAGCTGAACTATCCGCCCATCCAAGTGGGCCCGCCAGGACTTGAACCTGGAACCCGCTGATTATGAGTCAGCTGCTCTGCCGATTGAGCTACGGGCCCGAGCTGGTGATAAATATAACA
>JAGGUL010000049.1 GCA_021158525.1 Candidatus Hydrothermota bacterium
GGGAGCTTCAGAACGTCCTGGAATATGTATTCGTCCAGATAAATTCGCGCGTCATCGGCGTCGAGCATCTGCCGCCCTATCTGCGCGAGAGGGGGAAGGACATGGAGATCAGCTCCATTGCAGAAATGGAGGAGAAACTGATAAGGAAGGCTCTGGCAGAGACCGGCGGGAACAAAAATAAAGCCGCCAGGCTCCTCGGCATCCCCCGCACAACTCTCTGGAGAAAAATAAAGAAGTACGGAATAAGTGTGCCCCCTCCCCTTGAAAGGACCCGCGAATAGGATTATAAATAACATCTGATCTTTTTCTTTCCCAAATTTCCCCGCAAAGGAGGCATTCTATGAAGAGGTATTTTGTGCTGTTGGCACTTTTCCTCCCCCTGAGCGGTATGAGGGCGGAGAAGCTGGTCAGAGTAAAGGGCCTCACGAGAAGCGAGGTCCGCGAGCTTCTCACAAGTTATCCCCGCTCCGCGGTGCAGATGAGAAGAGGCGATACTTACGATCTCCTGCTCGAAGACGACGCCATAAGGGCTCTGAGCCAGAAGGGACGCCAGGTCGAGGTGCTCCTGGATATGGAAAAGTGGCGTGAGGAAGTCAGGAAGTGGGCTCCGAAGAGCGAATACCATACATACAGCGAGTTCGTTCAGGATTTCGTGAACCTCGCTCAGAGCTACCCCTCTATAACCCGCCTGGATACGATAGGTTTCAGCGTGCAGGGAAGGGCTATCCTTGCGCTGAAAGTATCTGACAACGTTAACGTGAAGGAGCCCGAGCCAGAGGTCAGGATCGTGGGAGTTCACCACGGAAACGAATGGATCTCCGCCGAGATCCCCATTCTTTTCGCCCATTACCTCGTTGAAAACTACGGATCCGATCCCGATGTCACCGAGATGGTGAACGAGAGGGAGATCTGGATCATCCCGATTTTCAATCCCGACGGGCACGTGGTGCAGACGAGATACAATGCGAACAGCGTGGATCTAAACAGGGATTACGGGTACATGTGGGAGAACTGGGGCTCAAGCCCGAGTCCCTATTCTCAGCCCGAGACGCAGGCCATGTTCGAGTTCTCCCAGAAGCACAATTTCACCCTTTCCCTGTCATATCATTCTTACGGCGAGATAGTGAACTACATCTGGAACTACTCGCCCAACGAACCTCCTGACAGCCCGATGGTGAGGCAGTATTCAAACGGCTACGCTTCCTTTAATGGATACTGGGTCACAGAGGGCTATGACTGGTATGAGACACACGGTGATTTGAACGACTATTCTTACGGGATCGATGCCGATGTCGACTGGACGATAGAGCTCGGAAACGAATTCATTCCGCCGGCAAGTCAGATAGATCCCATCTTCAACGAGAACAAGGGCGCCATAATGTACATCCTGAAGAAAGCGGGCCAGGGAATAGGCGGATTTCTGATAGATTCCACGACGGGCGATACGGTGAAGGAATACAGGGTATACGTGGAAGGGAACGATTGGCCTGTCTTTTCCGACAGGGAGCTCGGCGATTTTGTGAGAGACCTTCTGCCGGGGACGTATAACCTGCGCTTCGAGGCCAATGGTTACGCTCCCGTGGAGGTTTCCGGTGTTACCGTCTATGATGACAGCCTGACCAGGATAACCGTTTACACGCACCCTCAGGATGGAGTCTACGGCTACAAATATGTCTGGGCTGACATAGCTGACCCCAACAACAGCTTTGCGAATGATATGATGACGCCTCGGGGCCTCGGCGCCCCAGACGGCCAGTATATCTCCCTCGGGGTAGGCGGCGAAGTAGTGGTGGATATGGGACAGTACAGCTGGGTTCATGAGGGATTCACAATTTACGAGGGCAATGACGGCAACGCGAACGAGGGCTACACCGTGGCCGTTTCCGATAACTGGAACGGTCCCTGGCACAGTCTCGGCACGGGTTACGGCACCATGGGATTCAGCATTGCCAGTTCAGGGCTCGATTCGGTCAGGTACATAAAGATAACCGACGACGGCGATGGCAGTGCAAACGCGGCAACGGCCGGTTTTGACCTGGATGCTATTGTCGCCGGACCTCCCCAGTATCCCGATATAGACGTCAGCCCCCTCTCGATCGACGTGACCCTGCAGCCCGGAGAAGTGGACACTCAGGAAATTTTGATATCCAACGAGGGCGAGGCTCCCCTCGTTTTCTCCGTGGGAGATGTGGAGAACAACCGGATCACAGCGGGGCCTTCATCCAATGGTGTCCTTTACGTTCCGAAGGCAGAGCCTCCCAAGGGTGCCCCTGACCCCGGAAGGGGCATTCCTCCCCAGAAGGGCCAGGGCGGACCCGATAACTTCGGATACATGTGGATAGATTCCGACGAGCCAGGTGGTCCTATTTACGATTGGGTTGAGATAAGCGGAGTTGGCACGCCTCTGAACTTCGGTGATGACGATTCCCTGACTGTATCGCTGCCATTCTCGTTTGATTTCTACGGGAACACGAAGAACAGCGTGAAGATAGCTTCTAACGGTTACCTCACCTTTGGGGCAGATGGTGCCGATTACTCTAACGATCCGATACCCGATCCCGATGATCCCAACGATTTCATAGCTCCCTTCTGGGACGACCTCAATCCTTTAGCGAGCGGTGAAGTTTATTACTATAATGACGAGGCCAACGACAGGTTTATCGTGGAGTGGTATCAGGTGCCGCACTATTACAATTCAGGTTCATACACCTTTGAGGCAATCCTTTATCCCGACGGCGAGATTCTCTTTCAGTATCAGAACATGAACGGAGAGCTGGCGAGCGCCACAATAGGGATAGAGAACTCAAATGCCTCCGATGGCCTTCAGGTGGTTTACAATGCCAGCTACGTCCACAACAATCTGGCCCTTCTTATAACGACCAATCAGGGTTGGCTCTCCGAAGACCCGAGGAGCGGCTTCCTGGATCCCGGCGAGAGCACCGTGGTCAACGCCATCATCGATGCGACCGACCTGGAAAACGGCGTTTACACAGCCGATATAATCATCCTGAGCAATGACCCCGACGAGGACTCCATCGTCATACCGGTGACGCTGACAGTGGGGATATCCTATATCGCGGGTGATGCCAACGGAGACGGGGAGGTTAACTCTGCGGACCTGGCCTACCTCGCGAACTTCCTGTTTGGAGGAGGGCCGTCTCCCGATCCTATGCTCGCTGGAGATGCAAACGGAGACTGTGAGGTCACAACCGTGGATCTCGTTTACCTGGCCAATTACCTCTTCAACGGAGGCCCGCCGCCTCAGTACTGCAACGGCAGACCTTCGGCGAAGAAAACTCGCAGCGACGCGAGATAGAGAGGCGATTTTTAGTTTTGTTCGGGGGCGGCGATTTTTTTCCAAAAATCGCCGCCCCCCAAATTATTTTTGCCCCTTAAGAAATGGTGCGGAAAAGCGAGGATATATCCCGTGCTATCAGAGATGTGCCTTTGCCGCTTAATTTGAGAAGCGCCGCTTTCTAAAGTACCGCTTCTGCCCTTCGTTAAGGTCACTTCTACACTCCGCCCCGAAAGTTTCTGACGCGGGATTCTGGGGTCGCCCTCTCTGTATCAGGGTTCCCTTTTGTCACCTTTCGGGAGTGATAATCCGAGGCTGGCGGCCGCAAAACTGACATAACTTCTGTTATTACCAATGTCAAGTCACACTTTATTCCAAATTTGAAATGTCACTTCCTCCTGAAAATGGGTCTTCTCCATGGATGATCCTTCGATGGTTTACGGGGTCTCTCCAGACTATCAGGTAAATAC
>JAGGUL010000006.1 GCA_021158525.1 Candidatus Hydrothermota bacterium
GGCGTCGACATAGGATTTCTCCTGTCAAGTGGCCCCTTCAAGGTAGGAATTTCCGTGAGGAATCTGGCCTCAAAGATATGGTGGAAGAGCATAAAAGACGTGGTGCCGCCCCGAATTTTGATGCTGGGAATCAGTCTCGATCCCCTGGATGTTATGGGGTTCAGAGCAGGCCTCAGAAAAGGCAGGGATGAGTACATTCCCTCCTTCGGTTTCGAGGTACATTCGGGCGGAAAATCTGTAAGGGGAGGCCTTTACAGAGAGGGCGAAGAATTCACCTATACCTTTGGTTTCAGTTATTCCATTTCCAGGGCGATTTTCGATTTCGCTTTTGAGAAAAGGTCGGGCGACGATGATTACCGTGGCATTTTGTCGGTTAACCTTATTTCCATCCAGTAAGAGACAGGAACAGGTTCCAAAACCTCTCCATCCTTTCCGTGGAGGCGTGGGCTTTCATTCTCAACCTGAAGCCGACGAAATTTTCTGCATTTCCTGAGATGTGGTGTCTGTTCTTGACCCCCGCGCTGTAGATCTCAAAGTCAACATAGCCCTCGGGGAGGAGCACGAGAAAGCCCATCCCCGCGTTCGTCCTTTTTTCCACAGTACCTACCAGAAAGTTATCGGCTGGGAAAACCGAATCGGGCCAGGGCTCGAACATATCGCCCTGGCCGTCCCTCGTGTGCTCGAAGAAGGCCCTCACCGAGATTTTTTCGTTCAGATGATAGATTCCCTCGGCATAGAACTGATCGAAGTCTGAGCCCAGCGGATGCCCCATGGGATCCCCGAGAAAGAGGGGCTTGTTCCACGGAAGGAGCTGGTTATAGGTCCAGCGATAAACTCTCGTGTATTCGCCGAGAAAGAAGGTTTTTTTGAGGAAAATCGGATCGGCGGCCTCGAGTCCCAGGGTGAACCCTACCTCGTTGGGCTCTTTGAGGGGTGAGTGGCTTGTCTGCAGGTCGTCGATGAGGAATTCACCGTAAGCGGAGAATCCCCCCATGTAAAGTCTGGCCTCGATGTTAACAATGGGATTGTCGTCGGTCCCGCGGAGGAGCTGATAGGGCCAGTTCAGGAAGAAGGGATTCATGTAGAACAGCTCGGGTGATCGGTCGGGTCCTCCGTAAATTATGGCGTCGGTAGCTGCCAATAGAAGCCTCCTGAAGAGAAAAAGCTCGAGTCTGTGAAGGGAGAAGTATCGCTTGATCACCTCTCCTCTTTTCACCCTGTACTTCCCCCACGCGAAATCGCTGTCGGCGACCCAGTCATCGAGCTTTGCGTTGTAAAGGATGTATTTTATCGGCCCCTTTTCGTAGGCCAGGTAAAGGCCGTCCATCGGAAAGGAACGGCCTGACAAAAGCAGGTTGTACCTCGGAGAGGGGCCGAAGGAGAAACGCTCCCTGCCGAGTATAGCCTGAATCGGTCCTTTTTTGAGGGCGAAATACCCCCGTTCGTATTCGCCGTAGAGAGTTTCTATCCATTTCCCTCGTGGATAGAGGGAATCGTCGCCGAAGTGGAAGAAAGGGCAGACGTAGAACTCCAGCCCCCCGATGTGGGCGCCCCCGCCGAAACCGAAATAGAGAGTGGTCACAGTGTCGGCAGAGGGCCTGAGCCAGAAGTCAAAAGTGGAGCTTTTCCTGCGCTTGATATAGGGGAGGATGATCGAATTGTGGAGTTTGCGGCCGAAGGGGTCATCCCTCCGCAAAAGGTAACCTCCCAGTTGGCTTTCCCTGTAAGGCCTGGAATGGGGATGAAGTGGACACATCAGGCCGCGCACCCTCAGTTCCTCGAGCAGCATGTACCTGGGATCGCCGGGAGTCAGGTCAAAGGAAAGAAGAGGTCCGGCCAGAAAAAGGAAGAGAATTGCCTTTCTCATCTCACTAATATAAGGCGAGGAGTGGGGTTTCTCAAGAAAAAAGCTTATAATAGGGCTTGACCGTTCGCGATGGGAACTTTTCTCTTCGATGGGGGTCTATAAAGAGGAGGAAGTCATGAAAAGAGCCTTTTTATTTCTGATTTTACTCGCCGCAACGGGGGTCCTTGCCGGCGCTGATCCCCGGGGGAAAGGGAGGCCCGGGATAGGCATTATAACGGGGTTCGTTTATGATGCCAGAGAGGGAATCCCCCTGGAATATGCCAGTGTTATTCTTTACAGGCTCAAGGACAGCACGAAGGTAACCGGTTATGCAACTGACAAAAGCGGTTTCTTCATCCTCAAAAACGTCCCGCGTGGGAAGTACTATCTCGAGGTGGACTTTATCGGCTACAGGAAGAAAGTCATCTCGCCCATCTCCGTTTCCAGAGAGAAGAGAAAAGTCGAGCTTGGCAGGATAGAGCTCGAGCCATCTTACGTTATGATGGAGCCGGTGGAAGTCACGGGAGAGGCGCCGCCGATCACATATAAGATCGACAAAAAGGTTGTGGAGGTTAGCAAGCAGCCGACGGTCGTGTCGGGAACCGCCATCGATGTCCTGGAGAACGTTCCGTCGGTGACCGTGGACGTGGAGGGAAACGTTAAACTCAGGGGGTCCGAGAACCTGACCATGCTCATCGACGGGAGGCCCGTGCTCCTCGATCCTTCGCAGGTCTTACAGCAGATACCCGCCAATTCGATCGATAAGATCGAAATCATAACCAATCCATCGGCCAAGTACGACCCCGAGGGGATCTCCGGCATAATAAACGTGATCCTCAAAAAGGGCACGAAGAGGACGTCGGGCGGAGCCCTTACCCTGAAGGGAGGGTCTTTTGGAAATTACGGCGTCGATGTCCTGTACAATCTGAGCCTGGGCAGAGCTAATTTTTACGTGAGCTTTAATCTCGGCCAGTATGCTCATCTTGCGACCCTGACTTCTGACAGGACGGCCGGGGCACTTTCCGTCGCATCGGAGGGTGATTTCAGCAGGAAGAGAAATCCCTGGAGTTTCAGGACAGGGATGGACCTGAAACTGGGCCGCCGCGACAATCTGTCCCTCGGCGGGACATATAGAGTCTGGAAAATGGGGGGCGAAACCGCCCTCTGGTACGAGGAGAAGGCCGATACATCGGAGGAGACCGAGAGGTATTTCAGCGTCGACACATTCGAGTTGCGTATTCCCGCTTATTCCGGATTTCTCAATTACCAGCACATATTCGGCGGCGACGAGCACAAATTCACCGGCGATCTCTACTACAGCCGGAGCGACAAGACCATAGAATCGAGAAATCTGAGATTCACCGAGGAGGGAGTGACAAAGAGCGGCCAGATCTCCGATAAGGAAGGGCCTTCTTACCTTATGAGTGCTAAGCTAAATTATTCGAGGCCCTTCGGCTCTGGTCACAAGCTGGAGCTGGGCTACCAGGGCAAGTGGAGGGGATCCCGGGAGATAGCAGATGTATCCGAATATGACAGCCTGTTGGGGCAGTTCATGGTACAGCCCGATTTTCATCATGATTCGAGGTATTTCAGAAGCATACAGGCCCTCTACGGGCTCCTCTCCTTCGAAATGGGAGCTTTCGGCGCCCAATTAGGGCTGAGGGGCGAACACACGTATAGAAAGATCGAGGTCGTCAACAGAAACGACAGCTTTGAGATAAACCGATGGGATCTCTTTCCCTCGCTGCACACGTCGTACAGGTTCAGCGGGCTCGGGCAGCTCTATGCCAGTTATTCGCGGAGGATATGGCGCCCCAGGAGCTGGTGGCTCGAGCCTGGAGTGACATGGATGGATGCCTATAACGTGAGGGAGGGGAATCCGTCCCTTAAACCGGAATACATCGATTCCTATGAGCTGGGGTTTCAGATCCCGAAGGGGAGGGGATTCGTATCGGCGGAGGCCTTCTACCGGGTCACCCACGACAACATAGAGAGGGTTACGGGGATGTACGAAGAGGGAGTGCTTCTCCACACTTTCGTGAATTCCGGAACTGCCAGGTCTCTGGGAGCAGAGCTCTCCCTGAACCTGACTCCCTTCAAGTTTTATAACATTTACTGGACGGCGGACCTGTACCGGTTCAGGCTCGAGGGAGTAGAGGGAGAGTCTCCTAAGGAGAGCTTTAACTGGAGCCTCAGACTATCCAACGAATTCAGATTCGGCGGCGCGAGGTTCCAGGCTAACCTCCGCTATTACAGCCCGACGGTGACATCGCAGGGCGACAGGGGAGATTTTCTCACCCTCGATCTCGCCCTGAAGAAGTCTTTCTTCGGCAGGAAGCTCAATGTTGTTCTGCAGGCAAGAGATGTGCTGGGGACAGGCGACAGGGAATTCACATCAGAGGGCACTGATTTTACATCCCACGTCCTCTTCGACAGGAAAAGCCCCCTTCTGATGGCGCAGATAAGCTACAATTTCAATAATTTCCGGAAATATAAGAAGAAAATACCACAGGAAGAGGAAGGTGAGGACTACGAGATTTACTGAGCCCTCGGTTTTTCCTGACGCTGGGAAATTTCACCAGAAGCATAGGCAGACCTGTGGACATGAGCCTCTCGGTTCCCCTTATTGATCGAAAAAGGGGACGTTAAAAAGGGCGGGGTCCCGATTGAAAATCGGGACCCCGCCCTTCCTTAACCTCCGAAACCCAGTCTCTTCGTTCTCTCGCTCGTTCTCGTTTCCTCCTGAAAGTGGCGCCTCAGCTCTTCGTAATCGGGCAGTTTTTCCTCGTAGATCTCTCTCTTCAGGGCAGCCTGCAGGATGCTGTGAGCCTCGGCATAGGTGAGCCTCTTCTCGAGTATGAGTCTTCTTATGCTTTTCCTGAAATCCTCGGGTGCGCTTTTCATGATGGGCTCAACGGAGGCAATGACTTCCTCTGGCTCAGCCTCAAATCTGAGCGTCAGGTCGATGCGCCCTGGTCTCTTGAAGGCCTCGTCGAGCTCTTCATAGAAGTTGGTTGTGAAGATTAATACTCTGTTGTCGACCTCATTAAGCCCGTCGAGAAGGGAGAGATAGGAACTCTGTATGTGGTCGTGGTAAAAGTATCTGCCCTTCACCCCCACCGTATCGATATCCTCATAAATGAAGACGGCTCTGGGGAGAAATTCGAAGAACCTGATGGCAGCGATGAACTCGGAGGGGTCCATTCCCGTCATATTGAAGACGGGAATGCCCTTTCTCACGAATTCTTTCACGATCGCCTTGATGGTATAGGTTTTGCCGGTTCCGGGTCTGCCGTGGAAGAGGACCGATAAAGACGTGGAATAGCCCCTCTTCTTGAGGTGAGGGACGAGGTCAAAGTGGCCTATGATGTCTCTGTGAATCCGCTCGAGCTTTTTCCCGTCGAGGGAAAGGCTGCCGAGTTCGGGGAAAGAGTCAACTCTCTCGACTCTGCTAACTCCATAGGAAATCTGAAAATAGCCTCCCACAAATACTTCCTTAAATTCCTCCTCGAGCCTCTTGAGGAAATTTTCGGACAGGGCCGGGTCGGGGCTGTCGACTCTTATGTGGATGTCGCCCCTCTGAGGATAAACGTCTACGATGACCTGAAATTCTTCGTCCAGAAAAGTTCCAAAGGGGAAATTCTTCTCCGGGGAATCGAACATTTCGACAATTCTGCCCTTTTCAAGCCATATCGGAGAAGGACACAATCTTCTTAAAGCCCTGGACAGAAAGGGAAACAAAAAATCGGGGTATATGTTGGTGTGACTGTGCTGCTCCACTCCCCTTCTATTGCCCGGTGAGTGCCGCCTGTCGGAGGCGATGTACTTAACTGCATATTCGAGGAAGCTCATCCTGCTTCCCCTTCCTTCTCTTTTTCCCATTCACACACCTCCTTGCTTTTAAAGAACAAAATTCACAGGGCCCATCCCTGTGAATCGGTGCATATTAATAATCAGATCGGCTGGCTTTGTCAAGGGGGCGGCGGGTGTGCAAAAATTGCACACCCGCCGCCCCAAAAAAGCGATGTTTATAGAGAATTTATAAGAGGTCCCATAAGAAGAGTGCTGTTCATAGAGTTTTGAGCTTATGCTCGTCCCGCTTAATGGAGATATGTTTTCCCACGGTACTCATTAAGATATGCCTTCCGGGATGAAGATTTTCCCCCTTGCCTTTACAAATGTACAGGCCGGTAATATAATGATGGCGATGAATGTTTTGCTCGTTTACCCCAAATATCCCGAGACTTTCTGGAGCTTCAAATACGCCTTGAAGTTCATTTCTAAGAAGGCCTCCTTTCCGCCCCTGGGACTGATAACGGTGGCGTCGCTTCTTCCCGAAGACTGGAATGTGAGGCTTCTGGACCTCAATGTTCGGGACCTGGCGGCTTCAGATCTCGATTGGGCTGACATGGTGATGATAAGTGCCATGCGGGTTCAGAAGAAGTCGGTCGACCAGGTTGTCGAAAGGTGCAGGCAGAAAGGCATAAAAGTGGTCGGAGGTGGTCCTCTTTTCACCATTGACTATGAGGAATTTCCCCATGTGGATCATCTCGTCCTCGGCGAGGGTGAGCTCACCCTGCCCCGCTTTCTGGAAGACCTCAGGAAGGGAAAGGCGAAGCACCTGTATTTTCCAGAGGGATTCGCTCCCATAGAGGAAACCCCTGTTCCCGCTTTTAACCTCGCGGAGCTCAAGAGATATGCTTCCATGAACGTCCAGTATTCTCGAGGGTGCCCTTACAACTGTGAGTTCTGCGATATTCCCCTTCTTTACGGAAGGATCCCCCGAGTGAAGAAGCCCGAGCAGGTGCTCGGCGAGCTCGAAGAGCTCTATCGCCTCGGCTGGAGGGGCGGCGTTTTCTTCGTCGATGATAATTTCATAGGCAACCGCAAGAAACTGAAGGGGGAATTTCTTCCCGCCCTTATCGACTGGATGAAAGCTCACCGTTATCCTTTCTCCTTTTTCACGGAGGCTTCGGTAAATCTCGCTGACGATGAAGAGCTTATGGAACTCATGGTGAGAGCCGGGTTTAACAGGGTTTTTGTCGGCATAGAATCTCCAGAGCCTGAGAGCCTCGAGGAATGCAAAAAGTTTCAGAATGTCAGGAGGGACCTGTTGAAGAGCGTTGAGAAGATTCAGAATTTCGGGCTCGAGGTACAGGGAGGTTTCATCGTCGGTTTCGATCACGACAAGCCCTCCACTTTCAAGAGCCAGGTTGAGTTTATCAGAAAGAGCAAGATCATAACGGCCATGGTGGGGCTTTTAAACGCCCCCAAAGGGACCAGACTCTATAAGAGGCTCATGGAGGAGGGAAGGATCATAAGCAATATAACGGGCGACAACACCGATTTTTCCCTGAATTTCATTCCCCGAATGGGCGCCGAGAGGCTCATTAAGGGATACAAATGGGTTTTGAAGTCCCTCTATTCTCCGACCGAGTATTACAAGAGGGTGAAGGAATTCCTGAGGACCTATACGCCTCCGAAGAAAAGGATCACTTACATCCGCTGGGACCATCTGAAAGCCTTCTTCAGGTCGATCTGGCTTCTGGGCTTCAAAGAGAAGGAGAGAAATTACTACTGGAAGCTGCTTCTCTGGACGCTACTGCGGAGGCCCAGGCTCGTTCCCATGGCTGTCTCATTTACCATTTACGGCTATCATTTCAGGAAGATCTACGAGAAGTACTGGCAGACGTAAATTCTGTTCAGGAAATCAGAAGTTTCCACTTGGATTATAGTCTGTTTCCTCGAATTTTCACTGAGATCCAGGTTCGTCATGATTTAGGTATATAATTTGGACAGATTTCACAGGAGGAGTGAAAATGCTGGCCTTGATTTCTTTGCTTTTTGTGGCTCAAATAAGGATTGGACCCTACCTGAGCTGGGATGACTCGACGACCACAACGATCAGGATCAACTGGCGCACTTATTCAGCAGATTCGAGCGTTCTGGCTTACGGCATAGGCTCACTCGCCGATACCCTGAGGGATACTTCGATGACGACGATTCATTCCTTCAGGCTTACGGGCCTGGCCCCTGGTACCAGCTACAATTACCAGATCCTTGGCAGCGGATACTCGACACCAGTTTATACGTTTCGCACTGCCCCAGAAGAAACTGATAGCATCGTTTTCGTGGTTTATGGCGATACACGTTCGGATTCTTCAGCCCATCAGATAGTTGTCAATGCCATCCTCGAGAGCGGCCCTCAGTTCGTCATAAACACCGGCGACCTCGTGTATCACGGCGGAAATCTGGGCGAGTGGTACACCTTTTTCAATATAGAGAAGGAACTGCTTCATGAAGCGCCCCTTATGCCTTGCCTGGGGAACCACGATTATCCTCCCGACAACTACTTTTCCCTCTTCTATCTGCCGGAAAACGAGGAATACTATTCCTTCGAATACGGGAATGTCTTTTTCGTCGCCCTTAACACTGAAGCCTCGGACTACTCGGTTCAACGGGAATATCTGGAGGAAAAGCTGAGCGAGGCGGAGCAGGACCCATCGAAATGGCTGATCGTTTATTTCCACCGTCCGCCTTACAGCATGGGCGGGCACGGATCGGACCTCGATGTAAGATGGGCCTTCTGCGACGTTCTCGAGCAGCATCACGTGCCCGTGGTTTTCAACGGCCACAATCATTTCTATCAGCGAACCACACCGATCAACGGGGTGACGTACATAGTGAGCGGCGGCGGAGGGGCTCCGCTATATCAGCCGGGATCCGCGTCCTGGATTGCCTTTGGAGAGGGGTGCTATCATTACGTGCGCATCGTGGCTACAGCTACTGAGCTTTCTATAAAGGCAATCAGAGCTACGGACGGTGCCGTTATAGATTCCCTCGTGATATATCCCACCGGGGTCGAGGAGAAGATAGACTGGGGCGCAAGCAAAAAAGAGCTGTATCGGGGTTTGGGGATATACGACATCGCCGGTCGTTTTGTTGGGCCTGATCTGACTTCTTTGAGGAAAACCGGCGTTTATTTCCTGAGGGAAAGGGGCAGGCGGCCGCGGAAGGTTTTCCTCATTAAGTAGCTCAGGGCAGGGTTAGTTTGGGTTTTTTGATACGTAATTTTGCCATTGTTTCTGGTCTCCGGGAGGCAAAGTGTATGACGGTATCGAGGCCAAATTCACTGAACTTCCGGGACTTTTCCTATTTCGAAGAGTTATACCCGGGTAAGGCCCAAATCTTGACTTAATTGAGGAGAGACTATAATATAAATGCCACATGCGGGAGTAGCTCAGTGGTAGAGCACTACCTTGCCAAGGTAGGGGTCGCGGGTTCAAATCCCGTCTCCCGCTCTTTTATTTCTGCAATTTCAGCGGTTTCCACGTCCTCCGGTCCCAGCAATCCCTGAGGTATGGTTTGCTAATTACAGCTTTCCCGGTGAAAGCCCACTTTTAGGCAGTCTTTCTAAGTTGTTGAATCAGCCTGTGGCTCGCGAGTGAAGAGCTCCTTCAGTTTCATCGAAAGCCGATCTATGAGACATAACCTGTCGTAAAGGTGCTGCAATGCCTCTCGATCGTTCTCCACGAGAGGTCTTACTGGGTGCATTACCTGATTCCTCAGCTTCACGAGCCCTTGGGTCCCTCTGTGAAATTGAGTTTTTGATCGGTATCCCAGAAGTTCGAAAAGGCCCGTTTTCTTGACTATTTCAAGCAGATCTGTCAGATAGAGCCGCTCGACCAGGGACACATCCACGTTTCCACTTAATGTGCTATTGTAGCTTTTGAGGATTTTGTCTTTTCTTTTAGCGGGCAGAGCGTTTAAGATTTTATCCTCTTCGACACGGAAGCCGATGAATTGAGCCAGTCTCATTTCCAGCTCAGCCAGTCTGAAGTAACAGGCTGTCCTCGCGGGCGCTTTGTTGAAATCGGCGGGAGTGACGAGCCCAATGAAGTCATCCCTTTTTAAAAGGAAACATGCCGGTTTCTGTTTCTCGATGAAAAATTTCAGCAGATCGTCGAACATGGCATCGTGGGTCAGACACCAGTCAAGCGTCAGCGGATGAATCTTGAAAGTCCTGTCTCTTATGATTCCGACCACTTTTTGTTCTTTAATCACCGGGATTACGTCGTAGATAAGGTTTCCGTTTTCGTCGAGAAAATCCTCCCTTGAATTTCCGCCAGGCCAGTACACCCACTTCTCTCGCGGGGTCATGATGAGAGAAGCTGTGAACTTCTGCCGCAGCATATTACTCATAAAGCTATTTTGATTGCCGTAACTTCAAGGGCACTGCCTTCAATTTCCCTTCCATGGAAACTTCCAGCCTGTAAAGCTTCCCCTTCTCGTCGGAGACCACAGGGCCCGAGATCTCGCTGAAGGGCAAAGTGAGCTGTTTCATTCCTCTGGAAAGCTTTTTCAACTTCCTTGAGTCGGCTTTCAGGGTCGGCAGTAGGGTGAAGTCATCGTACATGAAGACCATGTCCCGCTTGAGGTTATCGTAGCTGAAGATACGAAGTTCGAGGGATGTGGAATTGGGGAAATAGATGTATGTCGAGTAGGGCTTGAGGCCGCCGATGAGGATCACGTCGAAGGTGTTTCTTATCACCTCCGGCGCCCATTTCTTCTTTTTGTTGTCCCACCAGAGGTCCTTCTCGATGTCCTTCAATGTCCAGTGAGTGTTTCCCATCTTCTCGCAGGACCACATGGATATGTAGATCCTGAAAAGGGCCAGGGGCATGGGCGGAACGGCGAAGTAATGGGTCAAGATGAGAGTATCGCCCGGAGTGAGGTGAGCCCTCAGGTGGGTGAGGGTGGGTACATCGATTCCGAAGCCCTCCCGGACAGTATCGGGCCATAGAGAATCGGCGGTGGAATAGACATTCCAGCCCGAGGGCAGCCCTTTTTGCCATTTTTCAAATTTTGCGCCTTCCCCGGCATAGTCTTGCGGGGCGCTGGCTGAGAAAAGCCATGTGAGCTCCTTTTCGTATCCCGATGGAGCTCCCCAGAGCTTGCCTGTACCCTCACGAATGGTTACCACCTTCACACCGTGTTTGCGGCAGGATTTCAGGAGCTCCTCGATGTTTTTTCTTGCCCCCGCGGGGTCGTCTACCCTGAATATCGCCCAGAGTCCGCTGTCTGCCAGCGCCGAGACCACTTTTTCCATCTCGTCCTTTCCGGAGGGGAGCTTTTTCACTTTCAGCCTGAACCTGTCGTCGCCAGGTCCGTTTAAGCCTTCCTCTCTGGAGAGAGCGGCCCCATAGAGCTTCCTGACCATAAAATCTGTGAATCCTGGATATTTCCCTGTGGGCGAGACATAGGTGTGGACGGGTATTCCAGTCGAGTCCTCTATGAGCTTTTTGCTGTAGATCAGTTTCAGGGCGAGGTCCATCCAGGAGTCGTAAAAGCCGAGGAAAGTGTAGCCGTTTGACGCCAATTCCCACTTGTGTCCTTCGCCGAGCTGTCTGAGGTCGTCGAAACTCAGGACGTCATTAAGGCCCTTTGATTTTGAAGGGAGGACAGCCCTTATCCCGACCACTCCGCGAGCTCTGTACTTATCGAACATCTCAACGAGATCAAGGACTTCTTTCCGGGCGTCGTAAAAGAATATGCTGACCATGCCGCTTTGTCCCTTGGAAGCAGATTTCCCCTTCTTTTCCGCCGAGGCCCCCCTCTGGGGCAGGACAGACAGGGCTATGAAAACGAGAATAGAAAATCCTCTCATTTCCGGGAACTCCTAATTTTTGAGCCAGACGACCCTGGCGATCTCACGTTTGCCGTTGGCGATAGCCTCCACGAAATAGATCCCGCTCGCCCCGAAGTACTCGCTACC
>JAGGUL010000126.1 GCA_021158525.1 Candidatus Hydrothermota bacterium
GCAATCGGTATCGTCGCGTCGCAGAACGTTACTGTATTAATTCGTGGCGAGAGCGGAACCGGCAAGGAGCTTGTCGCGAGAACCCTGCACGCGGCTAGCCCGCGAAAAAACCGCAGGTTCGTGGCAGTCTCCTGTGCAGCCATACCCGAGAGCCTGCTCGAATCGGAGCTCTTCGGGTACGAGAGGGGGGCTTTCACCGGCGCGACAAGGTCAAAACCCGGAAAATTCGAGCTCGCCGACGGCGGCACCCTGTTTCTCGATGAGATAGGAGATCTCCCCACGTCCCTGCAGGTGAAGCTCCTCCGGGTTCTGCAGGAAAAAGAAGTGGAGAGGCTCGGCTCCACTTTGCCGAGAAAGGTGGACGTGAGAATAATCGCGGCCACCAACCAGGACCTCAGGAAAAAAGTGGAAGAGGGAAGCTTCAGGGAGGACCTCTTTTACCGTATAAACACCATAAACATCCACATCCCGCCGCTCAGGGAGAGGAAGGAGGACATCCTCCCACTGGCAGAGTTCTTCCTGCGAAAATTCTCTAAGGAAATGGGGAAAGACATAAAGGGCTTCGACAGGGAGGCGAGAAAAGCCCTGCTCTCCTATCAATGGCCCGGCAACGTCAGGGAACTGATAAACGTCGTGGAGAGGGCCGTAGTGCTCACCAGGAAAAACATCATCACCGCGGACCTCCTAGCGCTCGAGCCCCTCAAAAGCCCCTTTCCGACTCTCGAGGAGCTCGAGAGAGAACACATCAAAAGGGCCCTGGATCTCGCCGGAGGCAATCTGACCAGGGCCTCGGAGCTCCTCGGCATTCACCGAAATACCCTCCGGGAAAAACTAAAGAAGTACAATCTCAGATAAAACGCCTCAAAACTGTGCACCAGTGTAACTTTATGAGCCAGAAAGGATTACGTCTAATTGCGGTGGGGGCGTTGCACAGTTTCTGTGCAACGGCCCCCACCGCCTCAAAAACTTATCTTCCTGAAAATGAGAGACTTGGGCAAAATGGCGTGGATATTGCACATAAGGGAACGGAGGTGACAGGATGAAAGAGTTGAAACTTCTCGGAGTCTTGATCTTCTTGATCGTGGCGGGCTGCAGGCTTGTGGAACCTGATACGGAACCGCCGGCGGTGCCGGTCGGGCTGACCAGCATCACCGGCGACAGGGAGATTTACCTTTGCTGGTATCCCAACCAGGAGGAAGACCTTGCGGGATATAAAGTTTATAGAAGCCTTCAGCCCTACGGCCTTTACAGGCTCATCGCAGTTGTCCATTCCCCTTATTATGTGGACGAGGGCCTCACCAATGGAGTGACTTATTATTATGCCGTCTCCGCCTTCGATCGTGCCGGCAACGAGAGCGATCTCACGCCCGAAATCGTCCATGACACTCCCCGTCCCGAGGGAAGGGGAGTTATATTGCTCGATTTTCGCTCATATCCATCCTCTTCCGGTTTTTCCTTCGCCCTCGAGGAGCCGGTCCACTACACGTCATCCAGCTGCGATATATATTACGAGTATGACGACGACTACGGACTTCACTTCATGAACGTGACCGACGGAACGGACATACAGGATTTCGGCTACACCGAATCCCTCGACGAGATAAACTGGGCACCCGAGTCGGGCTGGTCCGGCCTGGGATGGGTTGAATTGATCGAGGGACACTCTTATATTGTATGGACCAGGGACAACCATTTCGCCAAGTTCAGGGTCACGGAGCTCGGCGACGGCTTCGTGAAGTTCGACTGGGCCTATCAGGTTGATCCCGGGAATCCGGAGCTCAGCGCGAGACTGAGCTCCGATAACGACGGGGAGGTGAGAGAATGAAGCCGAAATCGGCATATTTCGCGGTATTTTTCCTGTTGATTGCAGCCCTGTACGCTCGCGAGCCGAGTTTCGGAAGGATCAGCATCATTGAGGGAGATGCAATGATATACAGGGCCGCCGATGGGGAGTGGGGGTACTGCACCCTCAACATGATCGTGGAGGAAGGGGACATCGTAAAGACAGGATACGACTCCCGGCTCGAGATCCAACTGGAAAGAGGCGCCCTGCTGAGGATGGACTCCAACACCAGGGTAAAGCTGAGAGAGGTCAGCTATATTCCCGAGGCTGATGAAGAGGACGTCACCTTAAGGCTTTATTACGGCACTCTCTCCATCAGCGTTCCTGGGGTAGGAGGGAACAACTATTTTCTGGTGGAAGGTGATGGAGTTACCCTGACCCTCTCCGAGAGGACCGTGGTCAGGATCGACTACCCCGGTGGGGAAGATTTTTACGTGTACGTCAAAAGGGGAGAAGCACAGCTCACCACGGCCTACGAGACCAGGTATCTCAGAAAAGGAAGAGCGGCAAAGGCCCTTCCCGAGGGTTATATAGTGGAGTTAAGGCGAAAGCCGCCCAGAGACGATTTCGATCGCTGGTGCAGAGACCTCGATAGAGAATACCGGGAAGCCGGGCGTGCAGAATATCTCCCCCTCAGTATCTACATAGGGTATTCAGAGCTCTCGGAGTACGGCCGGTGGACCTTTGCAGCCGGAATAGGCTGGGTGTGGGTGCCCTATGTGGACGCCGGCTGGAGGCCCTATCGCCATGGCCGCTGGGTGTGGACCCTTCACTGGGGCTGGGTATGGGTGCCTTTCGAACCCTGGGGTTTCGTGCCCTACCACTACGGCAGGTGGGCTTACGTCGCTGGAATAGGCTGGGTATGGGTGCCGGGTCCAGTCTGGGGTCCGGGCTGGGTCGCCTGGTCCTGGAGTCCCGGCTGGATCGCCTGGGTTCCCCTCGATCCCTGGGACAGGCCCCTCATTTACATCGACATAGACGTCTGGTATTGCGTGGACTACAACTCTTTCGTATATCCCATTTACCGATATAAACGGCCCCATCACGGTGTATATCCTGACCCGGGCTACAAGCCTTACAGGACATCACCGCCAAAGCCCTGGCATTGGGAGAAAACCCCGCCCAAGGTCACTCCCGTGAGCACTGTTGTCGCCGAGAAAAAGGAGGGGAGACACGTTCTCCCGAAGGGAAATAAGGCTGTTCACCCTGACCACGGGGAGAAGAGATTAACTTCCCGTGAAGAAAACAGAAGGAGTTCGATCTGGCGGGAAGAGAGAAAGGAAACATCTCAGGATTTCAAAGCACGGAAAGCGAAAAAAGCCCCTGATAAAAGGACCAATAATAAAAGGGAAAAGCAGAAGCCCCGGCTCAGGCCTTCGGTCGAGAAGGCCAAGGAAATCCTTACAGGCAAATTCAACCCCCACGATATCCTCCGCCGTAAAGCCAAAAAGGACAAAACTCCCGGTGCGGGCAGGAAAAAACACGCAGCCAGAAAAAGCCCATCGGCGCCGATAAAACTTGACATTTCCGGAGGAAAACGGAGATAATAATAACATGAGGAAGTGGGCATTTATACTGATATTTGCGCTTGCGAGCGGAGGGTTTGCCTCCCACGGCCGATCGGGGAATCCCGAAAGAAAGCCGGGGAAGCCGGCTGCCAGTAAATTCGATAACTTTGTGGACAAGGACGGCGATGGGGTCAACGACCTCGTCGAAAAGAAAAACTTCCTCAAGGGAATTCTCGAGATAATCAACAAAGAAGGCGAAAAGAAGGGCGATAAAAAAGAAGAAGGAAAGCCGATTAACGACAGCATTCGGAAAAAGAAAACCGGAAAAGAAAGGGGTGGAAGGTAAAAAGGACTCCGAATACGCCGGAATTCTGCTTCAGGCTTCCGGTGGAATCAGCATCTTAAAAGCCTATTCGATACTGATGCGGAAGGGGGAGTTATCTGCGCTGTGGGGAAAGAGCCAGAGTTTCGTTCTATACCTGGGCATTGCGGTTCTCCTCACCGGAGCTCTTCTCCTTTTATTCGGGGAATTCGTCAAGAGGGAAAGGAAAAAATTGATCTTGCCCTCGATTTTTTTTACCCTGTTAATGGCTTTGCTCTGGGCCTTTCCCGCCCTTTTCGTAAAAAAACTTTCGTCGGCCGATGCGGGTTTCGTCCTGCTTCTTTTCGGGCTCGTAATCTGGCAGCTTTACCTGATTTTCAGAAAAGATGGACAGAGCGATAAGGGCGCTGATAGGTGAAGGTGAGTTCACTGCCTTTGTCGCTGTGACGAAGGAACTTGTGGAAGAATCCAGGCTGATCCACGGGACTTTTCCGACAGCCACGGCGGCTTTAGGCAGGGCCCTCACCCTCGTCGGTCTGATGGGACTTAACCTGAAGGGACGGGAGAAGGTCTCCATCCAGATCCTCAGCGAAGGTCCCATAAGGGAGATATACGCCCAGGGGGACCCCGAAGGCAACGTAAGGGGCTTCATCAGATGGCCCGATGTCGACCTTCCTCCAACTTCCGACGGAAAACTGAACGTGGAGGGAGCACTGGGGCGTCGGGGGATGCTTTACGTGTTGAGGGACTTCGGCTATGGCGAACCCTATATGGGAATGATCCCCCTGAAATCAGGGGGAATAGCCACCGATCTCGCTTATTATTTCACGATCTCAGAGGGCATACCTTCGGCGGTGGCTGCCGGGGTACTGGTTGGCAAGAAGGGAGAGGTTCTCGGAGCCGGCGGATTTATCGTGCAGCCCCTCCCCGGCACATCCGAGGATCGGATTCAGGCGCTCGAAGAGAATATCAAAAAGATGCCGCAGATAAGCCGCCAGGTGGCTGAGGGAGCGACGCCCGAGGAAATCCTGCAGATGATAGCGCAGGGCCTGGGAGCAGTTGTCCTCGCCCACAAACAGCTGCAGTATCGCTGCAGCTGCTCGAGAGAACGGGCAGAGAGGGCTCTCCTCTCCCTCGGAGAAGCGGAACTCATAGATATGATCGACAGGGACGGCGGAGCCGAGGTAAAATGCGAATTCTGCGGGAGGAAGTATCAGTTTTCCCGCGCTGACCTCGAACTCATCCTCTCCCGCATAAAAACCCGGGGCAACTGAAAATCCTTTGGTGTCGGGTCGTGCAGGTTGCACGACCCGACACCTCTTACTCTTCTGAATTCCAGTAGGTTATGAAATATGTCAGCGTGCGCATTAATCTTATCGCAAATCCCCTGCGCCGCAACGCAAACACCTGCCTTCGGGAAGTAAGAATAAGTACCTCTCTCCCAAAAAGATAGGGAGTCTTTTAGAGGTACGTTTATAAATTGCACACCCCATGCACGCCCCCCTCACATCCAAGTTTCTGATATTGAGAAACTTCTTTGGGGTCGGGTCGTGCAGGTTGCACGACCCGACCCCATCCTTTATTAATAAAATATACCATCAGGGGAGGTGTTAAGATGAAAAAGCTTTATCCCGTCGTGCTCGCCCTTTTGTTCGCCTCCGCGCTGCACGCTCAGGAACCCTGCCAGGATACCGTTTATGCTTACGTTCACTCCGATACCGTCTACTTGCACCATGACGGCGCTTATTACAATTGCTGCGCTCTTATCGAATTCCAGATGGACATAAATGACAGCGTCATAGACATAACGGAGAGGGAGACATTTCCTCAGGGGCCCTGTTACTGTTATTGCTGCTTTAACCTCATGGTTCCCATAATCGGCCTGCAGAGCGGAACCTACCTGATCAGGGTCTGGGACAGCACTGGCACAACACTGTACGGTGAGACGTGGGTCACAGTGAACTCGAGGCTCTCTCCCTCACTTGGCGAACCCTATCAGAGCCCCTGTTTCAGCGAGGTATGTGGTGATGCCAACGGAGACCACGAGATCGACATCCTGGATATTCAGTACCTTGCCAGGTACCTCTATTCCGAGGGAAGCCTTCCTATGGCCCTCAGCGACCCCGATGGCGACGGAGAATGGACTCAGTCCGATCTGATCTATCTCTTCCACTACCTTTTCGAAGGCGGGCCGCCGCCCTGCGGAGGGGAAAAGAACTAAAAAGGCCCGATAAAGAGGCAAAGCGCAGGGGAAAGCAACCCTTCCTGTGCCCTGTCTGAAGCGTTCCCTATTGATTCACGGGGGACACCCGTTATATCATTTCCACAACAAAAAGCGAGGTTTGAGCATGATCGGATTTGCCCTCAGAGTGTTTTTATTTTTAAGCATATCGTCTCCTGGCAAAGCCTATGGCATCCTGAGCCCTTCTCCGTCCCCTGACGGTAAAGAGATCGCCTTCTCTTACTACGGCGATATATGGATCGTGGGATCCGACGGCGGGGCCGCGCGCCGACTGACGGACTCCGATGCCTTTGAGAGCACACCGGTCTGGTCTCCCGATGGACGATATATCGCCTTTATCTCCGATCGCGATGGATCCGACGATATCTACATAATCCCATCGTCGGGAGAAGAGCCGCCGCGCAGGCTCACGTACCATTCCTCCTGGGACTCGCCGTATTTCTTCAACGAGAAAGGAGACACCCTCTACTTCGGCTCCCGCAGGCTGGAGTATAGAGGAGCCCTCTACAAGGTCAGCGTTGCGGGAGGAACACCCATTAAGGCCGTTGACTTCAGCTTTTTCAATGCGAGGCCTGTTCCCGGCACCGATACGGTCCTTTTTGTGAGGGGGTCTACCCCCTGGTGGCGCAGAAAGTACAGGGGAAGTGCCAACTGGGATATCTGGAAGATGAGCCTGAAAGACCAGATCCCGATAAAGCTGACGGACTTCAGCGGAAGAGATGGATGGCCCATGTACTCCGTTGTCGACGGAAGAATTTACTTCGTATCGAACGACACCGCCGACAGCACCGCTCAGCTTTTCTCCATGAAACCCGACGGCACAGACAGGGAGAGAATCACCGACTTCGACGACGACGTGAGGTTCGCCCGGATCTCAAGGAACGGGGAACTGATAGTTTTCCGGGTCTTTACCGACCTCTACACCTATTCGGTGAGAAGCGGGGAGATGAAAAAACTTGAGGTAAGAGTCCAGGAGGATTACAAAAATTCCGAGTATTACAGGAGGAAACTCACACGGAACGCCACAGAATTCGCGCTTTCTCCGGATGAGACTGAGCTGGCATTCGTCGTATTCGGGGATATATACGTGATGGAAATCAAGGAAGACGGTGCCGGAGAGATAAGAAGGATAACCCACACCCCGGAACCCGAAAAATATATCTCCTGGCATCCGAAAGAGGAAAAGCTGATCTTTGCATCGTTAAAAAGCGGAAACTGGGACATCTATACCGTGGAGCCGGCCTCGGAAAATAAATTCTTCAGGGATTACAGTTTCAAGTGGAAAAAAATAATTTCGTCGGGCTCCACGGAGAAGAAGCCCCTGTATTCCCCCGATGGCAAAAAGATAGCTTTCATAAGGGACAACGGAACTCTGTACGTCGCCGATAGCGACGGTAAAAAGGAAAAGAAACTCTTCGAGGAAAACGATGTCCTCTGGATAAGCTGGTCTCCCGATTCCCGCTACATAGCTTTCTCAAGGACGGAACTGGCGTGGAGGGAAGATGTCTACATCGTCCCCGCAGAGGGCGGGAAGGCCTATAACGTCACCCAGCACCCCAACGACGATTACAAGCCAATGTGGTCATCGGACGGAAGGCGCCTATCCTTCGCATCGAGAACGGCGGAGGGAGATCTGTGGATAAAGTACGTTTTTCTCAGAGAGGAAGATGAGGCCAGGGATCGGGAATACTGGAAGGAAATGGAAGACAGCCTCGATTCCATAAGGCCCATCGAGATCGACTTCGAAGGGATAAAGGACAGAATCCACGAGGTGACAAAGCTACGGGGCGGCTACAATTACTACACTCAATCCCCTGACGGCAAGCTCTATGCCATCCAGGCCGGAACGCCCTCCGGGACCGACATATGGACTGTGGACTGGCTGGGGGAAAAATTGAAGCGGAGAACCCAAGGGGGTGTCAATCCAAAGTCCATAACCATCTCAAGGGACAAAAAACATCTCTACTACCTCGACAGGAGGGGAAAGTTAAAGAGGATCTCTCTCGATGGGAATGCCTCTACACCACTGGCCTTTGAGATCGAAATCGAGATCCCTGACACGGCTCTGAAAAGGGCCCTCTTTGAAGAGGCCTGGTGGATACTCAGGGATGGATTTTACGACCCGAAATTTCACGGCGTCGACTGGGATTTCCTGGGAGAAAAATACAGAAAGCTCGCCCTCTCGAGGAGAACAGACCGGGATTTCCACTATGCAATCAGGATGATGCTCGGCGAGTTGAACGCCTCCCATCTTGGCATATGGAAGAGATCGAAAGACGAGGAAAAATATACGGGATGCCTCGGGATAGAGATAGATCATGATTACAAGGGGAAGGGGTTCCGCGTGAAAAGGGTGCTGAAAAAATCGCCGGCACAGTTACGGCTCGGACTCAAACCGGGAGACGTGCTCGTCGCGGTGAACGACGAAGAACTGGATAACACCAGGAACTTTTACTCTTATTTCAGAAAATTAAGCGGGGAAAAGGTCAAAATCACCTACATCCGCGACGGGAAGAAGAGGCTCGGCGAAGTCAAGCTGACGACTCCTTGGAAGATATGCGATCTTGTTTACAGGGAATGGGTAGAGGGGAACAGGCATATAGTTGACAGCCTCAGCAACGAAACCGTGGCTTACATACACGTGCCGGGGATGAACACAAAGGCGCTCAACGATTTTTACAGAGAAGTTTACAGCATGAGAGACAGGAAGGGGTTGCTCCTCGACATCCGATATAACGGGGGCGGATATACTCACGATCAGATGCTCAACTTCCTCAGGCGAACGGTCTATGCCTATTCGAAAGAGAGAGGAGAGGACGAACCCGTGTACAGTTCCGCCCTCCGCTGGGGCAAGCCCGTGGTCCTCCTCATCAACCAGAATTGCTACAGCGATGCTGAGATCTTTCCAATGGGCTTTCGACAGCTCAAACTCGGAAAAATCGTTGGCGTCACCACCTTCGGGGCGGTCATAGGTACTTCCAACAAAACACTCATGGACGGCGAAACCGTGTTCCGGGAGCCTCACGTCGGCTGGTACAGGCTGAACGGGGTATCTCTCGAGAACAATCCCGTGGAGCCCGACGTTTACGTTGAGAACCCGCCGATGTATGACAACCGGCCCGGGGGTCCGCAGCTCCTCAGAGCCCTCGAGATATTGATGGATGAAATAGAAAAATCAGGAAACTGAGGCCTCTATAAATGCTCTGAAAACCTTTTTCCAGGCCTCCTCCTTCGCCCAGAGCCATTCTATATGGGGCTGAAGCCCGAGAAGAAAACCCTGCCCCTCGATGGCCTCGATAACGCCATCGGGAGCCCAGGCCACAGCCCTGAGTCCCTCCCCCAGCTCTTTAACGGCCTGATGGTGAAAGGAATTAACTTTTAACGTCTCCTTGCCCACGAGTTTATGTAAAAAACTACCCTCGAGAATCCTTATCTCGTGGATCGGATATTCATAGGGCAACCCCTGAACGTGATCCACGCCCCTGTGCTTCAGATGCTGATAAAGGGTGCCCCCGAAGGCCACGTTGATCACCTGAGCGCCCCTGCATATGCCGAGCACAGGAATGCCCTTTGAGCGGGCCTTTCTGACGAGTGTTAAATCGAGAAAATCCTTTTCCCTGTAAACCCCCTTCAGGTGTCCGCCGGGCCTTTCGCCGTAGAAGGAAGGGTGGATATCGCCTCCGCCCGGTATAAGGAGACCGTCGATAGAGTCCACCAGCCTGTTCACATCCTCCTCAGAGCTTATGTCGGAGAACAGAAAAGGTATTCCTCCGAATTCCAGGATGGTCTTCACGTAGACGCGCGGAAGGTAAACGCTGCTCTCCGAAACCCTGAGAGTCAATCCGATCCTCGGTTTCATCTTATCCTCGTCAAGAGAATCCCTTTTTCAGGGGCTCTGCTGACCTTAACGAGCCCCCTTTTCCTGAATTCCTCCACAACATCCTCAATGAAATCATATGGAAACTCGAGGGACTCATAAAGAAGGCGAAAGGGGGTCTCGATTGTTATATGAGAAAGGATCATATCTTCGGCGCTCTCGGCTTCGGCGACAGGGAGCTCCGGTGCCTCTTCGAGAAAATCCATGAAGGGATCTCTTTCCCTCTCCAGCAGGTTTCCCAGATCCCTCGTATAGACGTGCAGGTCCCCGCCATCGTACAGGGAAAGGAGAAAATCGGCCTGTGTTACTCTCTTTCTGACCATTTTCTCGAGGAGCTCGAACCCGTCGAGGCCGAGCTTTCTCGCCGCAGGAAGAACAGAACCGACGAGTTCCTCCAGGATGTCGGAAGCCGGTACTCTCTCTCCCCTCCAATCAAACAGGGCCTGTAGCCCCCATCTCGCAGCTCTTCTCCTGTTGACCACGTATTCCATGTAAGTATTCCTGTCTATCATCCCGGATCCGTGTCGCTCCGCGAGATTCAGCGTAAGGGCCACGATAAATATGGAGGCCTCGGCGAGCAGGGACACGGACAGAGGCGAATCCATGACCCTGATTTCCACTGTGGGCTTCTCTATACCTTTAACCAACACGTCGTTGCCCCACACGAACTGTCCCAACCCCCTCTCAACGGGAACGATGACCGTCGAACACCAATCGGCGAAGTATTTAACCCGATAGCTCTTAAATCCACCGGGGGGCTCAGAAATTCCCCAGAAGGGGCTGTTGGCCATGAAAGCTGCGATCAACGGGACATAAGGGGTGAGGGAACGGGCAAGGTCCTGGGCGACCTTTAAACTGTACACGCTGCCCACGTGCAGGTGATAGCCGGCAGCCTTCCCGAAAAGGGGATGAGAGCCCAGTGGGAAGAAAACCAGATCTTTTTCCCGACAGACCCTTTTTATGGCACCGATTATCTCCCGGGTCCTACCGTCGAGTCCCTGATAATCACTTAGAATCCCGCTTCTTATCTCGAGGAACTTGGAATCGAGACCACGGATATGATCGGTTCCGGTCCTGGTTTCGGGGATCTCAGCCTGAAGTTTTCGGCCCAACCTTTTTACCTCATCGGACTTTATGGGGATCATGTTCCTCCCGGTAAGGAAGGTCTCCCATTCGTAGCCGAAAGTCAGAGGGTCAAAGGCCGTCGATCCCATGGCTCTCACCTCTGATTAATAGACTCGCCTCCTCCAGATCACGTTCTTCCGTGTCCACATCGAGCTTCCAGAGATGTGTCCCGTCGAATCCCCCTATTCTACTGTAGGAAATCCTTTTGCCCTTTAGCAGGAGCTCCGGTGCACGGCTTTCGACGGTAACAAGGGAGGAAATCAGCCTGTTCCTCTCCTTTTCCCCGTCGAAATCAAAAACTCCGAGATGAAACCCCGAAGCGCTGTAAAAGGTTCCGGGAATTAAGCCCAGGACGTACTGAGAAATTTCGCTTTTTTTCAGCGATGCCTTTCCGAAGGCCGGCTCTACCGTGAAAAATGTGCCATAGCTCCTGTATGCCACATTCTCGGGTAACCGCGAGAATACCGCCAGAAGGGAGACACCCTCGGCCTCATCAAGAACGAGAATCCCCGGCAGGCTCATCCTGCTTATTTCGAGCACCCTGAAGAGAGAATCGAGATATTGAAAGTGATATCTCTCACGGACCAGTCCGTCTCTGGCGGGTAACAGGATCACCGAGCGCCCCGGTACTCCCCTGACAGCCATCCGCATCCAGTAGTTCAGTTCGGCCTTTTTTCTGGCCTTAAAGGAAGTCCTCACGGTGAGAAGCGGGAAATCTCTCTCCAGATTTATCGCTTTCTCTATCTCGAAACCTTTAGCCCTGCCGGTAAGCCGGATCTCGCCCTCGTCGACCTCATATTCGTATTTGAGAGAAGACAGAGCTCCTCCATATTTTCCCGATTCAATGTGGTCGTCAACGCCTCCCAGCTCGATGTAGTTCACGTTGAGATACTCGCCTTTCCCCATGAAAAATTCTTTCCCCCTGTATTCCAGGGAGCGCAGCGTCGCGCCTCTGTGAGGCGCGACGCTGAACCGCAACACATCGCTCTCAAAATTCACCTCAGAGTAACCATCGGCGTCCACGTCCTCCCTGAACACCTTCCCCGGAGCTAAAGGTTCCCTCCTGTATCTGACAAGTTCCCTGAGCTCTTCATAGGTGAGCACAACAAACTCGCCCTTTCGCGGTTTTAGCCTGTCCCGGTAAATCCTTTCGACCCAGAGATACCGCCCCTTTAACCCCGGTGGAAGCTTCAGGGCCGGATGGGCTTCCCCGACAATCCTGGTCCTGAGCCGAACCAGAGAAGCCTCGCCCTTTTCCACTTCCACCGATTCGATCACCTTTCCCAGGGCCTTCAACATGTTAACTAAGATAAAGCCTGGGCAAAGCCAATGCAAAATGGGACTTGAAACGGGGTGTAAAATGGTAATGTGAGGGAAGCCCTGCTTATAAATCCTCCTGTTTACGATTTCGCCGCTTATGATTTCTGGTTGAAGCCCTACGGCCTCCTCAGGATAGGCAGGCTTCTCTCAGGTCGCTTCAGGGTGCATCTCTTTGACTTCATGGACAGACATCATCCCTCTGTGGATGGCCTCACGAAAAGCACCCCTTATGGCACGGGCAAATACGCCAGCGAGATCGCCGAAAAGCCCCCGCCTCTCAGGCCCATCAAAAGGAGATACAAACGGTATGGCATCCCTCTGGATGTCTTCTTGAAGGAAGTCAGGAAACTGAGGCCTGAGTTTGTCTTTATTGCCTCTGGAATGACTTACTGGTACCACGGAATCGACGAGGTAGTCAGGAATATAAGAGAGCTTTTCCCAAGGGCGAAAATCGTCATAGGAGGCGTGTATGCTTCTCTCATGCCCGAGGACGTCTCAATGCGGTTTAACCCGGATCTGGTGGTTATATCCGACAGAATTGAATTACTGCGCGAGTTTATGGAGATTCCCGAGCCGCCTCAATTCAGCCCGCCGATCTGGGAAGCCTACAGGAAACTGAGATATGGAGTTATAAAATTGCAGGATGGCTGTCCATTTCGTTGTCCCTACTGTGCTTCGTGGGTCCTCTCGCCCAAGCTGAAAATAAGAGATCTGAGGGAGATCCTCGATGAGATCGATCATCTCTATAAATTGGGCGTTCGAGACATCGCTTTTTACGACGATGCCCTTCTCCTCACGGCAAAGAAGTACTTTCCTGTCATATCTGACCACATGAGGAAGAGAGGATACAAAATACGATTTCACACCCCAAACGCCCTCCATGCCAGGTTTCTCGACCGCGAAACGGCAAAGCTTATGAAAGAGATAGGGTTCAAATCCGTGTACCTCGGGCTGGAAACGGTGGATTCAGAAAGGCAGCTTCGGACCGGGGGGAAGGTCACCAATGAGGAACTGGAATCTGCCATCGAAAATTTGCTCGAAGCGGGCTTCGCCAGATGCGATATAACCGTTTACATCATGATGGGCCTTCCCGGACAGGATACAGACGAAGTGGAAGCGAGCATCAGATATGTTCACTCGCTGGGAGTGAAGGTCATGCTGTCGGAATACTCGCCGATACCTCAGACTCCCTGTTTCGACGAAGCCAGGAAAATTCATCCCCTCGGAGATCCCCTCCTTCACAACCCATCGGTTTTCCCGGTCCTCTACTACGGCGAAGAAGAGGTAAACAGGCTAAAAGGCCTGAAAAACGGCTTAAATAAGAGACTCAGGGGTGTCTGTCCCTGAAGGACCACTCTCATTGTCTTCCAGGAGCCTGATGTCCTCCTTCACCATCTTCTCCCCTTCAAACCAGAACTTAGCCTCAAAGGGGCGTCCGGATATCACGAGGGGCAACCACTCGCGATCATCCTCCCACATCTCTCCGTAAGGAATGTCATCGATGTCGATCCACTGTGGCCTCGCTTCTTCGGTCTCAATGGGCCGGCCGCGGAAATCCTCCACCCTGTACACGAAGACCTCCCAGTCCTCCTCGTTCACGGAGAAAAACTCAATATGTCCTACGAGCCTATAGCTCAGAACATCGATTCCCACCTCTTCTTTAACCTCCCTGACCATCGCTTCTTCGGGGCTCTCTCCTGGTTCGATCTTTCCCCCCGGCCCGTTCCACTTTCCCCTGCCGTGGCCCTTCTTCTTCTCGATGAGGAGGATCTTTCCGTCCCTGATTATGTGCGCGATAACTGCCCTTATCACCTCACCTCTCATTTTTCTGACTCCAGGCTATGAGGAGATCGACCGCATAACCAGCATATTCTCCCCATCTGTCGAGGGCAAAGGCAATGAGCCCGTTGGGCTCTCGGAGACCGGGATCTGCATAGAGATACGCTATCATTTTCTGTATATAGCGATCGACCACCGGTATCTCATAAGCCCTGTAACCGTATAGAAGAGTTGCCCTCGCGGTGTATTCTCCCACGCCCCTAAATTTGACAAGGGCATCGATTCCGGAAAGAGGATCTCTGCCGAGCTCAACGAAGAAGTCACCGTCGACCTCTCTGGCTATGTCCCGAATGATCGAAGTCCTGTGGATGAGCCTTCTGTCTTTGAAGTCAAAGGGATCGAAATCCCTGAGCTCCTCCAACGATGGAAAGACGAAATCGACATATCCATCGGCCTCGACCCTGACCCCGAGGAGCTCCTTGAATTCAGCAAGCATTTTGAAAAACACATCTCTCGAGACATTCTGACTGATTATCGCGGAGAACAACGCCTCGTGGGGTGATGGTGTGCTCTTGAGCCTGTAGCCGGGAAGCTCTCTGAGGGCCCTCGCGAGCATGGGGTCGCTTTTCGAGAGGCTCAGGAGAGGAACGAGATCTTCCCGGTGCCCCAACGTTTTCTCGATCAGGCGCAGAGCTCTCTCCTCATCTGTCTCGGCTCCCTTTATCCTCAGATACCATCCACCGTCGATCTTCTCGAAAAAGGCGAGAAAAAGGCTCCCCGTCTCCAGCGAGAAGGCCTTGTAAAACGTTCCCCCTTCTTCTTTCCAGGGAGAGAAACGGTATCCCCAGCGCAGGGCCTCCGGGTTAAAAGAAATGCCAAAAACCTCTGCCAGCTTGTAAGTCGTCTCTCGCATTTTTTGATTATAACCGAAGAGGTCCCTTGTCTGAAGGTCTCCCCTGGCATTAAAATTATGCGGAATGCCTAAGGTATTGATTCTCAATTCTTTTCCCTGTGATTGGGATCCCGACACTGTCGAGGGCTCTCCCGAAAACGCCTATATACTGAATTGCCTGGCCGACAGCGGATTCGAACTTTTTATTCTGGCCCCCCCGGGTGGAGACGCATGTGGCAAAAGGATACCGTACAGGACCATCAAAATGCCCGCTCCCGCTGGGAAAAGGGGCAACAGGCTGAAACGCTATCTGAATCACGTAAAATTCTATATCCACCTGAACAGAGCCTTCATCTCGGAAGCGAAGGAAATCCTCAAGGAGGAAAAATTCGATTTGATCTGGGCTATCGGAACGCCGGCAGCCCCTGCCGCTCACTGGCTGGGGGAAAAATACCGGATAAAAAAGGCCGTGAAAGCCCCCGGGGTCTTCGAGCTGAACTCATACCATCCCCTGATAAAGGCCCTGCCTTTATATTTTGTGGATCTAATCGCTTTCTCTCTGCCCTTCGACAGGTTTCTGCTGGTGGACGACGGCACGCAGCCCGACCAGGTATTGTTGAGAATGGGCCGGAGCAGGGATCAGTTCGACATCTTTCCCAATCCCTATCCCGAGGAGTGGAAAATCGACGATAGAAAAAGGAGAGAACTGAGAGGAAAACTCGATATCCCCGAAGATGCAGTGACGGTGGGATGGGCTGCCAGATACCACCCCCTGAAGGGAGTGGATTTAATAACACCCATCGTCCGTGAGATACTGGAGAGGTTTTCCGGGGTTTACTTCGTCTTTGCGGGCTTCAGGGAAGACGTATTTCCTCTGAGACATCCCAATCTCAGGTTCTTGGGGATGATACCCCACAGGGAGATGCTCGATTTTTACAACCTCATCGATATCTTCATCCAGACCAACAGGGCTTCGAGCTATGGGCTGCCGGTGATCGAGGCCGAATACCTCGGATTGCCAGTGATAGGATTTCGCGTGGGAGCTTCTGAAAGGGCCGTTGTCGATGGCGAGACGGGCTTCCTCATAAGGCCCTTTGATCTCGGGGAATACGTCGATAGGCTGAGTTTGCTGATCTCCGATCAAAACCTTCGGGAAGAAATAGGCAGGAAAGCGAGAAAATGGATAATCGACAATCACATCAGCTGGAAGACCCGATGTGAGATGGAAAGAAAGGCTCTCATTAGCATCCTGAGGGAATAGCATGGTCACCATAAAGTGCTCTGTCTGCCGGAGAAAGCTCTTCCGATATCACAAAGTTGGCAAGGGCAAGATCCTCAGGTTGTACAAGGAACGAATAGAGGCAGATTATTCGATACACAGGGGCAACGAGATTCTCTGTCCCTGCGGCAATATCGTAGGGATCGATGTCGGCCCGTGGATAAAGATGAAAGGCGGCCATTTCACTGTCAGCGGGGCGAGGGAAAGAGGGTTTAAAGAGAAAAAAAGGAGGTAAATCTATGAAATCCCATACCGTCTACATCACCTTCAATACAAAAAAGAGAAGAGAGCTCATCAGGATAACTGAAAAAGTGGAGGAGGCTGTCAGGGAAAGCAGGATAAAGGAGGGTTTCGCTCTTGTTTCTGCAATGCACATAACCGCGGGAGTCATCGTGAACGACGACGAGGAAGGATTTAAGGAGGATTTCTGGGAATGGGCGGAAAAACTCGCCCCCTACAGACGCGATTACAGACATCATTTGACCGGGGAGGACAACTGCGATGCTCACCTCAAATCCCTGCTGGTCCATCATCAGGTGGTACTGCCCATTACTGACGGGAAACTTGACCTCGGACCCTGGCAACAGATCTTCTACGCCGAATTCGACGGCCAGAGGCCCAAGAGGCTTGTAATCAAACTGATCGGAGAGTGATATATTTATCTTTTTACGCTGCAAACACTTAAAAGGACCTCTTTAAAATTCGGGTACTTTGTGTTATATATAAAACGGAGGTGGAGAAAGGGCAATAAAATCAAAAACTTAGGCGGGATAAACCTTGAAGGAGGTTTGAAATGGTTTATAAGCGTTTGCGGGGGTGTGGGGTTCTGTGTGGAATACTTCTTCTTTTAGCAACAAGCCTCTGGGGAGGGATTATTAAGGACGATTTTCTGATAAACGATGATTCGCTTTCGGGAAGCATGCAGGAGTGGCATTCATCAGCCCTTCTGGCAGGTGGGAATTTTGTCATAGTTATGACCGACCAGAGGGAGACCTATCAGATCTATGGACAGATCTATGATCAGAACGGGAACCCCATAGGGGGCAATTTTCAGGTCAGTGAAGCCTACAGCATACTCAACCGCTATCCCGATGTCGCACCGCTCGCCGATGGCAGATTCGTCGTGACCTGGAACAGGCACACTTTCGGAGAAGACTGGTATGTCACCGCCAGGATCTTCAACTCCGATGCTCTTCCCGAGGGCGATGATTTCGATGTGCCCGAAAATTCCAGTGGCCACGAGAACTTTCCGTCTGTGTCGGCTTCACCGGATAGGATCTTATTCACCTGGCAGAACGGCCTGGACCTCAACATATATGGCAGAGTTTTCGATACCGACGGCAACGCATTGACCGGGGATTTCCTCATATCGGAGACATCGGGCGAACACATGTGCCCTGTTTCGGCCTATGGCGGTTCGGGCTTTTTCCTCGTGACCTTTATAAGTTCTCTGGCCGACAGCGAATACGTGCTTATGGCCAGAAAGATAAGTCCCGATGGGACTCCCATCGGGAACAGCTTTATTCTTGGGAACATCAACACAGGGGATCCCAAACCTTACACCCACGACATCACGTCGTTCTCAGGAGGATTTCTCATCACCTGGTACGACACGAGAGAGGGAGGTGACATATATCTGACGAAGCTGGACGAGAACGGGACTCCCGTCGGGGACGAGATCAGGGTGACCGAGATATCGGGAACCTGCCTCTACAACGCTGTCGCCGCGAGCGATTCATTCTTCTTCGTATCCTACTGGGATATGCGGGAGGACTCGAGCAGGACTCTGGCTGGCGAAATCAAGGGTGACATCTGGGCCAGAATCATAAGGGCAGACGGCACACCCCTGACCGATGAGTTCAGGGTCAACTCCGATCCACCGGGAGCTCAGCAGGTTTTCACCGACGTGGCGGGATCGGGGAACAGATTTCTCGTGTCATTCATAGACAGGCGGAACCTTAACAAGGATGTATACGCCCGTCTCTATGAGCTTTCGGAACCTCTCGGCCCAGAATTCCCCGTGGCCGATGACTCGGGGAGCGCGAAACAGATCTTTCCGGCCTGTGATGCTAATGTGAACGATGAGTTCGCTGTGGCGTTTGCCGACGACAGAAACGGGACGGATCCCGATGTCTTCGTCACCTTCCTGAGCCCCCTGGGCGAGTTCCTGACGCCCAACATCAATGTGGTACAGGCGGATACATGGAACACCCTTCAGAGTCATCCCGACGTTGCGCTCTCAGCCACTGGAAGATCGGTGGTGGTATGGCTCGATTACCGGAATAATTTCCCCATCGTGATGGGACAGATTCTCGACGAAAATCACGAGCTTCTGGGATCAAATTTCATTGTGAGCGATGGGAACACAGCATACAGCGTTTACAGGCCCACGGTCGGCATCAGGGATGACGGCTCTTTCGCCGTGGCGTGGATCGATAACCGCGCGGAAGGAGGAAATCGCCACAGGGTATATGTCAGGCTCTTCGATGCCGGCGGCACTCCTCTCGGCCCCTCTTTCCGGGCATCCGATGCAACGGGGGACTTCTTCGAGGAAGCCCCCACCCTTTCCATGAACAGAGAGGGATATTTCGTCGTCTCCTGGAAAGAAAAGCGAGACGCACAGGTGACGCCTTACGTGAGGCTCTTCGATCCTTCGGGGAGCCCGTTGACGAGTTCAATCATGGTTGCCCCGCCACAGGACGCGCTTCTCGATCTGAGCAGCGGCATCGATTCCCTCGAGAACTTCGCCGTCGGATGGATCTGGAACCAGCACAGGATCATGGGCAAGGTCTTCGATTCATCCGGCAATGTGATCGCCGGTCCTTTTGAGGTGTCAGGCAGCGACACCCTGTCAAATCAGAACCTCAGCGTCTCCATGTCGGCTTCCGGGAGAATAGCCTTTCTCTGGACTTCCTTCGGAACAGACCCTCAGGGGGAGGTCTGGACTCAGTACTTCGACCTGGAGGGCAATCCGCTCGGGAACAATTCTCTCATAAACGACAACGGGCAGGGCCAGTATCAGGTCTCCAGGGAATTCAGCTGCGCAGCATCTCCCAATGAGGTGATCTTCGTATGGGAAGACATGAGGAGACAGGGCAAAGGCACGGACGTTTTCGCCCAGATTAACGACTGGCAGGGCCAGCAGCTCGTCTCGGAAAGAGATGTGCTCGGACACGAGAAAAACAGATTGTTCCTCTATCCCAACCCGACGAGAGGCAATTTTGTTCTCCAATACTCCGTACCCTCCGGAGGAATCAGAGCTGTGTCGCTCTTTGATGCCTCAGGCAGAAAGATAGGAGATCTCTACAGGCCCGGTTCGGGCGACCAGCTACCCAGGTCCTATTACATCGGCAACCTGCCTCAGGGAGTCTATTTCGTTGTCGTAAAGACCGACAAGGAGAGCCAGAAAGCCCGAATAGAGCTTCTAAAATAGATCCTTCGTCAGGTTCGAATTAAGTATCGCCTCGAGGAGAGCGCTATCCTCTCTCCTCGCTGTGAATTTTTCGTAAAATTTGGAGAGACGCCAGGGCCGCTCCGGAGTATTTTCACCTTTAACGCTCAAAGTGCCGAGGACCTTGCCTATTCTGGGAAGATCGTACATGCTGTCTATCTGACAGTTAAGCCTGTTCAGTTCGCCCCGGAAGACCTTTCGAACGCCCCTCTCGAATTCACAGAGCCTGTCAGCGACATCGAAGCGGTTCTCATCGTTTATCTCAAGATAGGGCACGGGAAAATAAAGGGCGAAACCATTCCCGGTCATACCTATGGCTGGTCTGAGGAATCCCTTCTCCTCGAACCAGTCCGCCACGCGCAGTGCCATCTCTTCCGCCCTTTTCAATTCTTCCCCTGTCGAGGGGACTTCGGGCTCTCTAACCGGGTCTATATCAAGCACGGCCAGCTGCAATCCGACTATGTCATACATGTTCGCGGGCCTCTTGAGGTCCGGACGCCGATCCCGCAGGCCTGCGTATACATTCCTCTTTCCATTCCATTTTCTCGCGGCCTCTACGAATTCATCCTCGTTCCCGACGATTTTCCACGCTGGGAAAAGCCCCCTTTTGAGAAACCTCAGCTCTGTGAGGTGTCGGTGATTCAGGAGCCTGTGAAAGTCCCTGACATCCGATTCGTTGAAATCAACGTCGCTCATAGTACAACGGAATAGGAAAGGCTCATCCTGCTTTCCGTATAATCGCTTGAGTTTTCCGAGCTATATCTCCTGAGCCTCCAGGCAGCTCTCAGAGACCCGAACCTGCCCAATTTATAGCTGCCTCTCAGAGAGAATTTAATGTCACTTCCGCCCTCGAGAGGCGCATAGCTCAGGGCTACGTTTAGTCCTGCCTTTGAAACCCGTAAACCGGCACCGAGCGTATAGTAGATAAACCCGCTTTCCCCGCCGTCAGTGCGGGTCTGCATGAAGTAAATCCCGAGAGAGGGAGTGAAATCCTTCGTCATCTGGAGCGAATAGTCTGCGGAAAACTTAATGGAGCTTGTCTCCGAGGTGTCAGCGGCATCTTCTTTGACAGATCTCTCAGCCGCTATGCCAAGGCGAAGGGTCTGCTGTTTCCAATAAGAGATAGCGAAGGCCGGGTCGAACCTGAGGGAGGAAACGCGCTCAAAGGATGACCTCAGGGAATCCTCCGATTCGTTTCTCACCCTCGCCTCGTGGTATGCGATGTTGAAGGCCACAAGTCCCGGCCTCGAATATCTGAACCTGCCCGAATAGCTCTGACTCTTAGCCGTTGCCAGCTTATCTCCCAGAAGGTTGTTTCTTTTGTCCTCGTAAGCCAGCTCAAATCGAAGGCCCTTCGCCGGCGCAAAGCTCACCTTCCCTCGATATTTTCTGTAGTCGTTGTGGGAAGAAGCCAAACCGAGAGAGGTAAATCCCGGCCCCAAATACCTGTACGAGAGATCGAACTTTGCCAGCCAAACCCTGAGTTTCGCCCTTAATTTGTAGGCAAAATCGGCTCTTGTCGAATGTCTCGGCTTCATCAGGCTTTTGACTATCCCCGGGACCTTGGCAGTGTCTAACTCAGGGCTGTTGAGGTCCCTCGTGTGCACGCTCGCCGCTGCCTCGCCCTCCAGGTCGAATCTCTTCCTGAGAAAGCTCAGAACGAAACCGAAGGCGCTCACCAGGTTTTCCTGAGGAAGCAGGTCTCCCGGGTTTTCTATGGAATGGGGGTCATCTCTGACCTTTATGAGGCTCAAAGCCGTTCTGATCTTCTTCCCGATGCCCACGCGGATCCCATATAGATACCTCCTGAAGGACCTGCCGATGCTGTCCTCGCATTCCCTCTTCGACCTGCCGCCTACGAGGAAAAGCCTGAAGATCCCCGGATGAAGGTCAAGGCCACCTCCTCTCAGTGTGACGCCCTGAAGGATCAGATCGCTGAACCTGGGGGGAAAATTCCCCAGATAGACCTTTCCCCAATTCCACGCCGGGTTGAGAGATATCCTGTTTATGGGCTGAGTCACGATCCTCTGTTCGCCCTCGGAAGTGTAAAAGAAATCTGTGTTGATCCCGAAAGTCATGCCCAGAAAACTGATCGACGGAGTGAAACGAATTCTGAAAGTGTTCGGGGGCCTCCTCCCTTCTCTCCCCTTCATCGAATAATTTTCAAAATACACACCCAGGTTGCCACCGAGATTCACGCCATTCATGAGGCGGATCGACGCCGGTAGTTGAACGGCGAAGAAGAAAAGGGCAAGGACAAAAAACGCGTTTCTACCTGGCCTCATCGAAACCCTCCCTTTTCTCAAGCCTTCCGACCAATTCTCGAAGAAGGGCATTCTCCTCTCCTCTATCCAGCTTTGACCTCAGGTAATCGAGCAGCTCTTTCTCTCTGCCCGTCTTTCTCGCAGCTTCCATAAGGCCATCACAAACCTCACGGGTGGCCTTCAACTCGAGCGCCCTTCGAAAAGCGAGATATGCAGCTTCCATGTCTCCACTCTTCTTATAAAGGCCGGCGAGCTCGTAGTGGGCCCGGAAAATCTTGGGGTTAAGCCTGAGGGCCTTCTCGAAGTACAAACGGGCCCTTTCCAATTCGTCCCTTCCCTCGCAAAGACGCCCACAGTATATGAGGAGCTCCGGGTTGTCCCCCTTCTCCTCTACGAGACCTTCGAGATAACGGGAGAGCCCTACTCCGTCGATCTCCCTCATGAGCTCGAAAGCCCTGTCAGCCTCATCACGGGCCCTCCTGGCTCTCTCCCCTGCCCTTTTCAGGGAAACCTCACTGGCATAACCGACGTCATCGGCCCCGTAGGCAGCGAGACCCATATAGCCTACGCCAGCCTGCAGGTCCAGGGCGAGCTCAAAGCACGTCTTCAGGTACCTGAAGGCCGAATCGGGCTCTTTCTCGGCCAGGCTCTCACCGAGCCTTAAATAGGGATAGGGATCACGGGATCCCCCTTTCACCGCTTTCATGAATCGGCCTAAAGCCGCAGCCGTATCGCCCAGCCTCTCGCACAGGATCCCCGAACGAGTGAGGAAATAGGGATCTTCCTTTCCCTCGTAATATATTTTGGCCCTCTGCACGTCCACTTCCTCCAGTAGAAGTCCCATCTCTCGAGCGAAGCCCGCATCCTCGGGATAACGTCTCAGAGCCTCCTCGAGGACCTCGATCTGTTTCTCCGGATTCTGCAACTTTCCGGCGAAGTGATACATCTCCCAGTAACCTTTTCGACCATCATCCCATTTAGAGGCAAACTCCCTCGCCTCTTCGAAAGCGGATTCGTAATCCTCCGATCTCACGTAAAGTCGAATGATCTTCCTGTGAACATCGACATCACCGGGAAAGCGCCGCTCTATCTTCCTGTATATCTCGAGGGCCCGCTCCTCGCGACCAAGGGCTATGTTCAGCTCTGCCGCGAAAAGATGAAGGTCTTTGCTGTCGGGAAACCTGGAGAGCCAGCCTTCCACAAGCGGCAAGGCATCAAGAGCGCGATTGAGCGCAACGAGCGCCCTGGCCTTGAGGAGGTAGACAGAGGGTTCATCGGGAAACCTCTTCAGACCTCCCTCGGCCAGTTCGAGAGCCTCCTGGCTCCCTCCAGTCTTCAAGAGAAGGTTTCCAAGGTCCACCAGGACCCTGAAGTTATCGGGGTCGTAAGTAAGTCCTTCCCTGAAAGAGACCATGGCCCTTGCCGTATCGCCGGACTGGAGCGCCTCCACCCCTCGCCTGAAAGAAATGAGGGAAAGCACCTTCGCCACTTCCTTCCTGTCGGGCTCCAAACGGGCCGCTTCCTTTGCTTCCGATTCGGCCCGTCCGATATCTCCCATCTCGTAATGAAGAAGAGCCAGAGAGACGATGGGCCTGATGTCATCGGGCAAGAGAGACCGGGCTTCCTTCAAAACTTCCTCTGACTCAGGGTATTTCTTTTCTCTCCTGTACACATCCCCGAGGAGCAAAAGGATCTCCGGGTTGGAAGGTTCTTCTTCCAGAGCCTGAAGAAACTCCTGCTCTGCCCGGGCAAGCTCGCCCTCCTCAAGAAGGGCGAGCCCTTCCCTGACATGAGACGATTGAGTACCGACGAGCGCAGCGATGAGCTGCGCGAATATGAAAAATCCCATCATCTTGCCCTATAGGCTCTCGCCCTTTTGCTCTCGTTACCGGAGGTGTCGAGGGAAGTGATCCTGTAATAAAGGCCCTTCCTTCCCTCTCTGTCGATGAATTTCTCCGCCCTAAGGGGCCGATCGTTGAGCCTCTCGAAAACGCCGGTGGGCAAATCAGACCTGTAGACGTTATAACCGAGGAGGTCATCGACGGACACCTTTTCCCAGCGGATCTCGACGCCCTTCTCCGTGACCGTGATCTTAACACCGGCCGGCGGAGGTGGCGGCGCGAAGTCACGGGCAAATTCAGCGATGAAATCAGTCCTACAGCTCTCGTTGCCCGCAGAATCCACGGCAGAAACGGCGTAATAATAACTTCTGCCCTTCTCAACGGAGGAGTCCACGAACTCGTAAGAAGCTGCACTCACCTCACCGATCTGCGATGGTTTGCCATCCTTGATCTTTCTGTAAATCCTGTAGAATGCCACGTCTGGCGAAGCGCTCACGCCCCACCGGATTTTTATCGTCCCGTCGGCGAGGGCCTTCGTATCGACGGAAAGGGGCGGCTCAGGAGGAACGTCATCGGGTATCTTCACCGAGAGAAATTTCTTCTCGCTCTCGTTCCGAGCCTGGTCGATGGCTGTCACGGCGTAAAAATATGTCCTGCCCGGTGCGAGCCCCTTCCTTCTGTAGCCGAGATCGAGATAATAGAGAGTGTCCGGTGGAATCGGCTCGCCCACAATCAACATGGCCTTTTCCGGTGACTTTCCCCTGTAAATCCTGTAGCCGAGAAGGCCTTCGTCATCGGGCTTTTTCCAGGTAAGCCTTACCTTCCTACCCTCGAACTCGTATCTGACGTCTCCTGGAGGCGGCGGGGGTGTCAAGTTCTTTGACCTCGCGGCGACAGCTCCGGAAGGTTTGCTCTCGTTGCCGCTCTTGTCGACAGCCACTACCTTATAGAAATACTGAATCCCGTATTTGACATCGGAATCGACATAGCGGGGCTTGTCTCCGGGAACAGGCTTTTTGTTGATCCTCACGAAGTTCTCTGAGGGCTCGGTAGATCTCAGGACGTAATAGTGCGATAGGTCGAGATCGACGTTCATGTTCCAGGTCAGTACAATCCTTCCCTCTTCGCCTTCTGCCTTCAGGCCCTCGGGTATCAGGGGAGGCGTCAGATCCCTCGGCACTGCCTTCGCTTTCGGGGAGGGAGGTCCTTCTCTGCCTGTGAAATCGCGGGCTTTTATGTAATAGGTGTACTCGATGCCGTTTTCCACCTTCCTGTCCTCCCTGATCATCCCGCCTTTCTGCCTCATCACCGGAACCTTATTGATCCTGATAAATTCTTTTTCTCCCCGGGCTTTCCTGTAAATGTTGAAGGTCACCGTGGCCTCCTCAGGCCTGCCGCTGTGAGGCGGATAATCCCATTTGATCCTCACGTAGCCGTCCCCTTCCTTGAGCTCCGGCTTATCGGGCGGCTCTGGCAGCATTTCCTGAAGTTTCACCTTCTCCTCGATCTTCCCCATTTCCTTTCCCCGTAGGTCCCTGAAGATTATCCTGTAACGTTGTCTTCCCCTCTTCACGCCGGCATCGATGAAAAGCCTGCCCGTTGCCCCGGCGACATTCAGGCTCGCGAGGCTGAAGGCAAATCCCACGCCGGGATCTCCCAACAATCTCCTCGCCACCTGCACCTCATCTTCCGCCTTCAGAGCCTTTTTCACCCAGTAATAGTCGTCCTCCAACGCCGTCCTGAACATCAGGGGATCTCTCACCGGAACCACCAATTTTTCATTCAGCTTCTTCCAATTCCCCCCTACTTCCCTGTAGATGTCAAACCCCTCACAGTATCTCGGAATTTCCGTGACGAGGATATAGGCCGTGTCGGACCTGTAGGCGACGAGAAAGGGAGGGGGTTCCCCTGCCTCAGCACTGAGAAGGGCTATCATCCCAACCCCCAAAGCCAAACCAAGATACCTCATTCCTCTCATGACCTCCTCCTCTCAGAGATTAAGGATTTTCTCACCCTGGCTCTCCAGGCCCGCACCGTTTATAGCCTTAACTATCACCTTGATCTTCCAACGTTTCCTTCCCATCGAGACGGTCGCCGATGTATTTCTACCGGCCGATTTCCATTCTTGCATTGGAATCCACCTGTGATTCGCTCTCGACCACCTGAAAACTCTATACCTGTATTCATAAATCCCCGACTGAGGATCATTGGAGGCCGTCCAGGTAATCCGCAGTAACCCCCTTGCGAAGGAATAGGTGAGGTTTACCTCCGGAGGATCGGGGGGAGAATTATCGTAAAAGTGAACTACCATGGTGGCGGTGTCGGGAAAACTGGCCAATCCTGCCCCATTGATCGCCCTTACCTGTGCGTAAATGGTGTCTCCTTCCCGCATGGCGATATCATGTATGTAGACCCTCTTGAATATGGGCGAGACCCTCGTCCAGTCTTTCAGCTCATTTCCATAAGGAGTTCTGCCGAGGGCGTATTCATAACGGGCTACAGTCGATTGGCTATCCACGGAAGTTGCCCAGCGCAGGAAAAGGGTCTGAGGGCCACCGTAGTACGTCCGGACGAACTGATTTATGTCGGGAACTGTGGGAGGCGTCGTGTCCACAGTTATGCCGTCGGAAAGCCCCATGAGACTCTGCATTCCCTCACCGTTCACGGCTTTGACCCCCACGTAGTAAGTACTGCCGTTCTGAAGGTTGAGGCCCCTGATGTTCAGCTCGGTCATGCCGCCGGCCGAAGTCCAGTCCTTGACGTCCGGCATATACACATTCGTGTGCAGCATAGGGAAGTAAACCATCGTCCCGACCGAATAAAGGTATTCGTTTATTCCCGATTGAGGATCGAAGGCACGCCATCTCACGTGAAGAAGGTCTGAGCTCGAGGTGAAATCGCCATCGTCCTCGACGATGGGAATCGTCGGAGGCGTGGAGTCAACGCTGGAGAGGTTAAAGTTCACCACTCCTCCGCCGGCTTCCCTGTACGCAACCTGGACTTCACCCGTTCTCGTGATGGTGTACCCACCTCTTCCCCTCGCCCTCAGGTAAACGGTATAGAGCCCTTCCGGGTCCACACCTCTTATAAGGGGAATATCCGTACTCGTTCTCAGCCCCAGAGACCTGTACAACAGCAGGATAAGGGGCGGGAAGAACCCTCCGCCCGAATCCGAAGAGGGTGCGACAGGACAATAGGAGTATTCAACTATGCCCTCGGGGTGATCGGCCGAGTAGTTCAGGTGGATTTTTGCATAGTCAACATTGGCGCTCCTGGAATACCCCGACAGATAGGTCACGAGCGGCGCACGGAGGAAGTCGGCTATGCTGTCCCTCACCTCCGCGTAATGCTCCCTCATCTGTTCCTCAGTGTAATAGGTCGGAATGAATATTCCCCCGAAAGGACCTATCCCGGGATGGTAAACGTAGACCATTCGCCCCTCGGTTGTGAGAAGCGAGAGCTGATCGTAAAGATCATAGAGGAGCTCATACAGCCTGGATTCTCTCTCGAAAACCGCGCTCAAATCGAAAGTATATCTTATCCACTTCGTCACGAACTCGTTCCTTGAATCGGAGAAGGTCTGTTTAACCGTGTCCCTCGTGGCGACTGTCCTGTTGATGAGATAGGTAAAGCCCGCATAAGGTATCCTGTACCAGACCTGAAATCCGGTTGAGTCGCAAGCGTTCTTCCAGAAAGCGACGGAATCGCTCGGATTCGATCTCCTGAACATGTCGAGGTAGTGATGAAGGGGAAAGGTGCTGTCGAGCTCGTGCATGATCTGCTCCCTGTATGAGACGAGGTTTATCAGGTGGGAAAGAGGCGCACCGGGAATGCCCGAAGGATAAAGGCGTTCCGTCTGCTCGTGCACGGCGTTGAGGATGTCGTTCTCATGTCGGGAGAGATGGCTCCTGACGCTCGCCGATTGCTGCTGAACGAATTCGAGATAATCCAGAAATTTGCTGAAATATCTGGCGAATTTCTCATAGGCACCCGCGTAAGCCTCGCTGAGCTCGAAAACAGGGTTGGGCTGGGAGTACAGGATTCTCTCTATGGTGTCAATGTTCGCGGTGAATTTCAGTACCATCCCCTCGAGCGCGTTCTTATACGCTTCAAGGTCCTCCTTGACCCCCGCTATGTTCTCTCCGTTGGACTCGGCCCGCGACTCATCGAATCCAAAACCGGTCTGCACTGTTATGGTATTGCCCCCTACGGTGACGGTCGAATATTGAGGCGATCCCACAGGATTTCCAAGGGCAAGCTCCCTCACTGTGGGCAGCTCTCCCTGCAGGATGTTGTGATACCTCGCCAATTTCTCCTTGACGGCGTTCCGCCGGGCATCGATATCGTCCATCAGGTTCCTGAGCTCTTCGGCGAGCATCTCGAGGGTATCTCTGCCGGCGCCGATCGACCGGTTGGCGGGGTTGAAAAGCACCTGGTTGAAAACGTTGTCCAGCATTGGATTGGGAGCCCCCATCCTCTTGTCGGCGCTGTACATATTGTAGAAAAAGTTCCACCTCAAAGAATAGTGATTCACGGTGAGGGCGTTGACCAGGTTCTGGCCCATCCTTCCCACCTGCTCTTCACTCAGGGTCAGCAGGGAATTAAAGGCATCGTCGAGGGCCTGCTGCAAACTGTCCATGTCCTCCTCCATCTTATCGGCCAGGTGCTTGGCGTCCTCTATGATCTGATCGTAACGCGAATTCCTGCCGGTACCTCCATCCAGGCCATCGGCCCCTATGGAGATCCATATGCTCCCGGAGAACACCTCCACCCAGCAGCACTCTGCGGAAAACTCGCCCACACAGTAGACGACGTACTCAGGAGCCCCTATGAAGGCACCTTCAAGTCCGCCGCTTACCCCGACGAGCCCACCGAGAATCTCTGCGCTTGCATGAAGCTTTGCGTACGCGCCCCACGAGACATTCCTCTGCCACCAGAGCATCATATCGAAGTCAATGCCGCCCGAGAGCACATACAGGTTAATGCCCTTGTGAAAAGTGGTCTCAAGCAGAAAACCCGGCGGTCCCAGGAAGAAATCCGTACCCAGGGTGACGAAAGATATGGACGGCAGGACCACTATGTTGCCCGACATCTGAATTCCCCATACGTCGCTGCCGTAAACGTAAAAAGCGCCGCCCCCTCTTCCCTCGACGATCTGATAGAAGTTGACGTTCACGTTAAACTCGCCCTGGAGAAAGGCCGGGCTCCAGGAAATATCCAGATAAAAATCTCCAACGAACCTCTCCTCGAGGGCCAGTATCTCGGCATCGAGGGACCAGTAATTCTCGGTCAGGCTCATCAAGGCCCTGCCTTTCACGACGTTCTCGTCAGCCACATAGAGCCCAGCATACAGGAGGATTCCAAAGGCCCCTGGCTCCGGCTTCTTCTCGTCGATGGTCCCCATTTTCTCCCTGTTGAATCCACACATCTCCCGCACGGCATCGATGTCAGCTGCATCGGGATTATAGAAGAAACCGCCCCCCAGGTCATTGAGAAAGACCGAAGCATAAACCTGTATGTGAAGCTCCTGGGCAGCAAGGAAAAGCCCGAAAGAGGGCTCTCCAGCCTCGTTCTGCCCCACCTTGCCGACAACTATTCCTCCTGTCCCATTGGGGAGAGTGACCGAGCCCGCTATCCTGAGGGAGGGATTGGAATAAACGAAATTGCTCAGAAGCTGGACGCCGGCGATATTCAGGTTTGCTCCGTCTATGTAGAACTTCTTACCGCCGTCTTTCTTTTTGTAGACGAGCAGCTTGTCAAAGCCGCCCGATGCCAGATCGGTTCCAAGCGTTATATGTGCCCCGGTCATAAGGAAGAAGTTGTCAACTTCGACGGTGACTGTATCTACCTGTCCGTTGCCCTGTCTCATTGCCGTGATGGTCGAGGCGTTTCTCGCATAGGTGAGGGTCGTGTCCTCCCCGAAGACCAGGGTATCGAGCTCCACGCTGACGAAACGATAGATCTCGAAGTTTCCTCCCGTTATGGCCTGGCCGATATTCACGAAATTGCCGTGCTTGTCTATCCTGAGCTTTGTGAACTCCACCCCTCCCTCTACGTAGCGGAAGTTGAGGCCGAAAGTGCCCGATATGTGAAACTCAAAGGGGATCGCCTGGATCGCGAGGCTGGCGAAGTCCATGTAAAGGACCTTGAGGTCGATCTTCTTGTTGTGAAGTATCTCTATGTCTCCGAGATATTCGGCCTTCCAGTCGACATTGCCGTCGAAATCAACAGTTATCCCCGGTAGCACTGAGTCGCCGATCGTCTTTCCCAGGCTGATCCTGGTCTTCGTCGTATCTCCGACGACGGGGAAATAGAGATCGGCTATGATGCCGACCTCGCACTGGTCGTCCACAAGTTCTCCGTCCTGGAGCATGAGTCGCAATCCCACATAGCGGAGGTCGAAGGTAGCGATCCAGAGGTCGAACTCAGTGACATCGCCTCCCCCGAGACCGGGGCTTTCGGGACCTATGATGTTGACCCCGCCCACTATATTCCCGTCAAAATCTGTCTTCAGCGAAAAGCCGATGGGGCCGAGGGTATCGAGCGGGGACGGAAGGTTTACCTTTCCCTTCAGCAAGAGATACCAGTCCTCCTCTTTGTAAAAGGAGAGCGTATCCAGCAGAACGTAATCGTTGCCGGGTATGAACCTGAGGGGATCGGGAAGGGCAAAGGTACCCCTTATGTTGAAATCCTCATCGGAAAACTCAAAGCGAAATCCACTGTAATTTAACAGAGTTGTGTCCCTGCCGTGCATCCTGAGCTGGATACTGCCCGAGAAAGATGTCCAGAAAAAGTCCTCGGAGCGATCGTAGCCCAGCTCGATGGCTTTATGGGGAGAAACATCGTGGATCCTGAAGGTGAAACCGAACATGGTGAACTGCTGATTCGTGCTGAAAGCTTTCCCCTCTATCCCGTTCGAAGTAACTATAATGTCATTGAGGGTGGTAATGGGGCTGCTTCCGGCATAGGGAATGTAAACCTGTGCGTCTATGAAAATCTGATCAGAAGGCCCCTCGTAATACACTTTTGTCACATGAAGAGCATCCTTGTAGAGCTTGAAAAGGGCCGAGTCCTCCGATTCCTTGATGATTTTCCCAGAGTTTATCGTGGAGGACTCGGGGTGGGAGGGATTTAAAGTTATATCGAGGCTATCTATATCTACTCTGAGGGTCTCATCGTCGAAGGGCTTGATCCTCAAAAGCCCCGAACCGCTCATGACATAACGGCCTGCCGTGGGATTGGAGACAGTTCCCCTGATCTTCTTGAGATAAATGAGGTCGGGGACCACGATGAGGCTGTCGAGACCGGGTATGAGCTGTTCTGTCATTTTGACGTAGTATTTCACGCTATCCACCTTCTCGTTGGGCTCCTCTATATAGTATTTGAGCCAGTGAGAACCCACTTTGCCCGAATCTGTGGGAATTGGAAGGCTCACGATCGTATCTGTATCCCCGACATCCTCCCCGAAATCCATCCAGTGAGTGCCATCTATGTAAATCGCTCCCACAACGTGGCCCGAAGTTCCCGGCCTCGCCCACAGAGCCAGCCTTGAACTTATCAGCTGTCCCACGAAAAGCGTGTCGGGAAGGATTATCTTGATGCTATCGATCTCAAATTCCCCTCCCTCGGGCGGTGCAGTAACGCCATACGTGAAGGCCCAGATCTCGCTTTTCCCTTCGTTCTCCCCGAGGGGACTTCCAGACGGATCCTTCGCCTGTACCTGCCAGACGTAGGTCTTGCCCGAATCGAGGTCCGGAGCATCTGCGGGGTAGGGATAGGAAGTCTGATTTACGAGGTCCGCCTCATGAAGAGGATACCCCTCAATGGCCTGCTCCTTCGTCTGTCCCTCCAGTACCTCGCATATTTTAAGGTGATAGGTCACTTCGTACCCGGGAGGCACCGATAGGGATGTCCAGCTGAAAGTCGGGTGGGGATCATCGAGAGTATCGCCGTCAGAGGGAGAAACAAGGGAGGGCGGAGAGGGAGCCACTATATCGAAGGAGGCACACTGATGGCCGAAAAGTTCCCCGGAAGAAGCTTTCTTCACATCCACGCATATCTGGTAATGGTCTTCGGGGATCCTCCCGCTCCTCACTATCTGTTCCCTGAGATCCTCGTTGAATTCCCCCCAGCCGCTCCAATCGGACATCTCGGTGTTATCGGTACTGCGGGTTTCCCCGGCCTCAAATACTATGGGATCACTTACGGCATTTATTATAGTGCCATGTACATCGCTTTCGATCTTGAGATAAATCCTGACGGTTTCAACAGCAGAGCTGTTGTTACTGATCTGAAGGGTTACTATTCCCGTCTGGTTCTCCCACTGGCTCACATAAGGCGGAGGGTAAGGCTGAACCGAGAGGTCGACCTCCCATTGGGCAGGAAGTGCAGATGAGAAAAGGAGCACAAGACATAAAACCCCAACAACCCTCATAAACACCTCCTTTTCAAAGAGCCCACACTTCTGGGGCAGAGGGGCACAACTTAAAGGGGGATTATATGTTGAACAGGAACGGCTTCACCCAATTCCACCCGATTAAGTGTGAGCGACATCACATATTTTATAATGCAAATTCTGGAAAACTGTCAACAACTGAAGTCTATATACGGTACTTCTCTATCTCCTCGGGCTCGAAAGGGGCAACGCAGAGTTTCTGTGCCAGCCCGCCCTTATCAAAAAGAACGGTAACCCTGCCGTAGTTCTTCTTCGAGTAGCGAGCGAGAATCCTCGCGGATTTCAATAACTCTA
>JAGGUL010000094.1 GCA_021158525.1 Candidatus Hydrothermota bacterium
TAGAAATCCAGGTGTCCGGAGATCTTCCAGAGCTCGGAGCGGCCTATATGGGGCGTGTAGATGAGCTCGTAGCCCCTCTTTATGTGCTCATCGATCCAGAATTCCTCTATAACCCTCCTGATGGCGGCCCCTTTCGGATGCCACAGGATCAGGCCTGCCCCAACAGCCTGAGAGACGCTGAAAAGGCCCAGTTCCTTTCCGAGCTTCCGGTGATCCCTCTTCCTGGCCTCCTCGAGCCTGAAGAGGTACTGATCGAGCATCTTTTTATCGGGGAAAGAAACCCCGTAGATGCGCTGAAGGATCGGATTTCTCTCATCGCCTTTCCAATAGGCCGATGAGGATGACAGCAACTTCACGTATTTGACATATCCCGTGGACGGAAGGTGAGGCCCGCGACAGAGGTCCACAAAATCCCCCTGCCAGTAAACGGAAACCTCTTCCTCCTCCATTTCCTCCAGTGTTTCGACCTTGTAATCCTCTCCCCTCTCCCGGAACAGCTCGATCGCCTCGCTTCTTTTAAGGACCTTCCTTTCCAAGGGGATGTCGCGCTTTATGATCTCCCTCATCTTTGCCTCTATCTTCTCCAGGTCTTCGGGCGAAAAGGTCCTTCCGCCGAGGTCAAAATCATAATAGAAACCCTCAGCGATGGGGGGACCATAGCCCAGCTTTGCTTCGGGATAAAGCTCCTTGACGGCCTGGGCCAGGATATGGGAGGATGTATGCCAGTAAATCTCCCTGCCCTCGGGAGAGTTGAAACCGAGGAGCTCCACCTGTGCGTCTTCCTCGAGGACTGACCTGAGATCCACGAGCCTACCATTAACACGGGCAACAAAAAAGCGCCTGTCCTTCACATAATCCAATATAATCCTCCCTTTTTCTCCCAGGAAGAGGAATCGATCCGAAGAATCCAAGGTTCTCATAAAATTTGGACCACCTTCAAGCTGGATGTAATATAAGGGGGAAGTTCCCTTGTGTCAAGCTTGTGAGAGTATTCACAGCCCTTTAGTGGATTTTTCGACATTTTTGCCGGGAGATTTCACTTCTTTTCGGACGGTAAATCACTGGCAGGACGGAGGTGCACCGCCGGCATAGAGATAATTGGCAAGAAGCACAAGGTCAGCGGCATTTACCTCCCCGTCGCCGGTCACATCGGCGGCCCAGCTTGAAAGAGGAGGATTCCCGCCGGAATACAGGTATTCAGCCAGGTAGACCACGTCGGCGCTCGTGACATTGCCGTCGCCGTTTACATCTCCGCAGACTCCTGTCATGAGATCGCCGGTCGATCTCGGAAGAATCTCATAGGTCGCGTAATACTGCTGAATTATCCCGACGAGAGTTATAAGTCCTGATGGAATAGGAGTGCCGGGGATGTTCGTGCTGCTCTTGATGTAGACGACCGCGGTGTCGGCACCGCTCTCGGAAACTACGTGGTAGGTGCCTCCTGACGAGAAGGTGCCGCTCTCGAGAAATTCCACGTTTTCGAATTCGACCAGAAGGCCTTCCTTGCTCTCGCCGATCTCCGAGAGGGATATTCCCCGTGGCTCGGGCGCCCCGGGGCTTGAAATGATGTCGACTCTCCCGGTGATGGACTTAATCTCCGTGTTCCTGCCATATTCGGCTGCTATCCCCATCACGTAAAGCGAATCGCCGACGGAAACTGATGGCTGTGAAGTACCGTTCCTGTACACCAGGATCCCCGACCAATCGGAGGCATCCGCCATCTCGAGGTAGAAATCGTTGCCGAAAACAGCGGTGACTATCCCCGTCGTGGCGATTCTCTGTCCGCAGAAAGCCGTGGAGTCGCCGCTGGTCGTCGTGCTCTGAAGGACATCTATGTCGTAAAACCCGGGAGGCAGAGTCCCTCCGGCCTCCTCGTGGCGAGCGGCGAATTCCTGATAGAACTGGTCCACGGTCACGGGATCTTTTATGACGATGATGTTCTCATCGTTGTACCTGTCGCCGTAGTAGGTCCAGTTCATGGAGCCGGTGATAACCGTCGGATCATCCCCGAGCCTGTCGATCAGCACGTACTTGTGGTGGAGAATGCCTCCCCCCGAAAGGGAATCTACATAGACATATGCGGGAGGGTCCCAGGGATTGCCTCCGCCGAGCCCGGAGAGATCCCAGCTCTCGGAGTCATGCCCCGAATCGAGCCAGAAGAGGGAATCGAAAACCGCCGCAACCATCACCTTGCCGCTGTCCCAGCGGGCCTTCATAGCGTTGGAGATGTCCTGGTTTGTGAAACTGTAAATGCAGAAATAAATGGATCGATCGGCCTCATTTACCTGCTCGATCAGGTGGGATTTTGAGCTGTCGGCGGGCGAGAAGTAAACGTATATGTCATGGCCATCCACGACGAAATGGTGAGGGGTGTTATCATACTTACGGGGACCAAATCTGGAACCGTAATAAGAAGGAGATTCGGTCCTGCTCCCCCACATCTCCTCGAATTCAAGGGTATAAGCCCTTGCAACCCCCGTGTCCCTCACGACGACCGCGTTGTTGGCGTTATAAAAGGTCCCATAATAACTCGGGTTAAAGGAGCCCGTCCAGACGAAATCGTCGTCGGTAAACGTGGAATCCCTGAAATCCACCACCAGGAACTTGTTGTGCATCGAATAATTGCCCGAGTTGTAATAGCCATAGGCATCGTCAATTACCGGGATTCCCGCGTTCGAAAGGCTATCGATGTAAGAATTGAGGTTATCGTGCTCCACTATAACCCTGACCTTAACGCCCCTTTCATAAGCGGAGATAAGGGAATCCACCACACACCAGCGGGAAAGGGAGTAAACACAGAAATCTATGCTGTAATTCGCCCTGCCTATGTACTTCGCAAGGAGCTCGTCGAGCTGAACGTTCCCTGTCGCCGGCTCATAGAGGGCCACGTCTGTCTTGACCGACCGGTTGAAATAAACCTGTATGTCGGGCTCCGATGTGAGAAGAAGGTCACCGCGCCTTCTCGGCTCTATCTTGAAATTTGAAAAGGAATAATCGAGGATACCGACGATGTAGCGCAGGGTGTCTCCCATCTGGGGGGTGTAATAGTAATCGGCGGCGTCGTCAACCCGCACAGTGCCGCTCCCGTCGCTGATGCTCCACTCGCCGTAACCCAGATCGGGATTGACTACCCATGCATCTGTCACCCTGACCAGGACGCCCTCGAAAGATTCGGCAGTGGAGGCTCCCGTCCTTATCTCCCCCGTCGTGACGGGATAGGGCCTCGGTATCTCCTTGCGGTGAGCCAGAATGGTTACCGAGGAAGCGTTTATCTCTGTCCTCCCGTAATATTCCTGAACCGTACCTGTAACCCGAACGCTGTCGCCGCGCTTAACATCATAAGAAGTCGTGTAAACCAGGATTCCGTGCCAGGGGCCGACGGAATCCTGAATGAAAAAGCCGTTAGAAAGGGGGGTTCTCACATATTCCTCGTTGCCCGCGGTTACCACGCCGTAAACTGTGACCGTCTGTCCCTGATAGGGTGAATTCCCCGAGGGATCGGTAGTATACTGTATGTCCCTTATGGTAAGCGCATTTGCGCTCACCGTCAGCAAAATAAGAAATACGAAGCGTCTCATAGCCCTAAATGATAAGGCGGGGCTGGCGATTTCGCCAGCCCCGCCTTCACCTCACATAATCGAGAGCTTTCCTCTGCCTGTAAGGCCGCTTGCCCTGACCGAATAGAAATACACTCCTCCAGGCAGTCCCCTGAGGTCCATCTCAACCCTGGAGGAACCGCCCTTAAGGTCTTTTCTCAGTATTCTGACCGCCTTTCCGGTCAGATCGTAAAGGATTATCTCAACCCTTCCGCTCACGAGGGGAGCGAACTGGAACACCGCTTTTCCTCTTGCCGGATTGGTCACGAGCTTGAACGCAACCTCCCCTTTAAGCTCACCTTCTCCCACGTCCGTGGAGCCGTAATCGACTATATCGGTCTCCGTGCGCGGCTCGATCTTATAGTTGCCGTACGAATACATAACGGGTCCCTGGACCATATACAGGTTCCCGAGAACCGGCGTGTATGGCACACCCATATCGTCTATCCTGACGGGTCCTGTGCCGTCGTCGACCTCCCACTCGCCATAGCCAAGATCGTCGTTTGTGCACTGTGCGTTGTCAACCCTGACGAAGACCGCCTCGTAGGCCTCATCGTTGACCTCATTCGTGGCCAGGAGGATCGGCCCCGGAACCGCCGCGCCGGAGCTCAATATAACGAGATCGACGAGATTGGTTATCTCGGTCATACCGTAGTACTCGCTGACCGTCCCTGTCACCAGGACGCTATCACCCGCCGACACCGCGGGATCGGACACGCCGCCCCTGTAAACGTATATGCCGTGCCAGGCGCCGCCCGGCTGCTCCTCGAGGAAGAAGTTGTTGCCGAAAACGCCTGTGATCACGCCGGTAGTGACGACTATCTGTCCCTCGTAAGGAGAGGTATCAGTTTGTCCCTGAATCTCCATAATCGTCAGCGTGTCGGGAGCAGGCTCCCCCATCTCGAGGAAAAAGGCATTGTCCAGGAAGAATTCGGCATCTCCGTCCCAGAAAGAGGCAACGTCGTAAAAACGAATATTGAACTTGGCATAGGCGGCACCGTCGGGAGCAACCACCGTGTCGAGAACGACACTCCAGGCAGGGCTGTCAGAGCTGTAGCTGCCATAAGTACCTGATAAATATGAAGAATCGGAGGCAAACCAGTAGACCACGATCCTGGCCTTTCCTGCAGAATCGTTGTCGAAGATAGACGTTCCGGCGGTGTACATGTTGCCGCCCGTAACCGGTATATATTCCTGGAAGAAGTCGGCATTTGACTGATTCTGGGTGGTCAGGACGATCTTGGCGCTGTAATCCCCGCTCAGAACGGTATCGGAGTTCTGGGTTACGGTGATGCCGTCGTCGTTTGACCAGTATTCAGGGGCTCCTGAATCCCAGTTCTCAAAGCCCGGGTTCAGGAGAAGGTTGGTGGCATAAGCTCCTCCTGCCAGGATAGCTATTATTGCCAATCCCAATAACTTTTTCATCTCTCTGTTCCTCCTTGTTATCTCAGGTTTTACCCCGCTCCACAACCCTAAGATAAAAAAATACATCTCACCCCCTTCTACGCATTTTGCGAGGAAAAAATACAAATAACTTCCTGCAATTGAATAGATAACAGCCCTTTAGGGTAATGTCAATAGCAGAGTTAACTCTTTAAGCCATAAGGAGTTTCGTGTAAAGTTTCAGGTACTCACGGGCTGACCTTGCCCAGGAGAAGTCAAGCTTCATGCCCCTCTCCACAAGCCTGTTCCATAGCCTGCGGTTCCTGTAAAGGCCGGCAGCTCTCAGCATCTCGTCCCTCAGGGCTTCCGATGAATAATCTTCGAAGGCGAAACCATACCCTTCTGGGGAACTATCGGGTTCATAGGGAACGACCGTATCTCTGAGACCTCCGGTGAGCCTTACCAGAGGAAGCGATCCGTATCTGAGGGCGATCATCTGACCGAGGCCGCAGGGCTCGTACTTCGAGGGCATCAAAAACACGTCGGCACCGCCGTATATCCTGCTGGCCAGAGCGGCGTCGAAACCTATCTTAACAGCTATCTTCTCGGGATAACGACCCGCGAGCTCCGTGAGCGTCTCCTCATACGCCCTGTCCCCTTTGCCCAGAATGACAGCCTGAAACACCTCTTTCTCTGCCATTTCACTCAGAGCCTCTACGAGAATGTCCAATCCCTTCTGAGAGGCGAGTCTGGAAACCATGCCAAAGAGGACTGTACCCGACTTCAGGGGAAGGCCCATATCTCTGAGCAGTTTCTTCTTGTTCAGGGGCCTTTTCCTCCTGAAATCGGAGAGGGAGTAGTTATGGTAAAGGGAAGGATCCTTTGAGGGATCCCACACGTCGGTATCGATTCCATTCAATATGCCCGTCAGTTCATTCTCGCGCTTTTTCAGCACGCCTTCGAGTCCGCAGCCGAATTCGGGCTCTGTTATCTCCTCAGCATAGGTGGGACTCACGGTATTGATGAAATCAGAGAAAACAATGCCTCCTTTGAGAAAGTTGATCTTTCCGTAGAATTCGAGGGCCTCCATGTGAAAGAGCTCGCCGGGGATGTTTATCCTCGGCAGGACCTCGGGCGGGAAAAGCCCCTGATAGGCGAGGTTGTGAATCGTGAGGAGCACCTTCTTGTTTCCGAACCTGTCACCGTAGAGATGACGGGCGTATACCGGCAACATCGCCGATTCCCAGTCGTTAACGTGAAACAGATCGGGCTCCAGACCCAGTGCCGGGAGGGCTTCCAGGACGGCCCGGACGAAAAAGGCGAACCTCTCAGCATTATCGGGATAGTCCCCTTCAGAAGTCCCATAAAGTCCCTCTCTGCCGTAATAAGCCTCATTTTCTATCAGAAAAACATCAACGCCCTTATAGAAAGACCTGAGAACCCTCGAATTAAACTCTTTGCCCCCCATGTTTACCCTGACCTTCACGCCGGTATCGGCTACCTCGAATTTTTTGAGGTCTATCGCCCGGCTCCAGAAGGGCATGAACACGCTTATGTCTACCCCCGCCTTCTTCAGCTCCGGGGGCAGAGAGCCCGCGACGTCGGCAAGCCCTCCGACCTTCGCAAAGGGATACATCTCTGACGTCAGAAATGCCACTCTCATCACCTCATCCTCCTCTTAATCATGTTTTCTCCGCAGAAAAATCCCCTGGATCTACGTCGGGGAAAAGCCTGTCTCTGTTTTTGACCTCCTCAAGAAACCTCAGATCTTCTGCCGATACCTCCTCTCCTCTAATTTTTTTCTCTATGATGGCCGATATCCTGTTGAAATCCTCGAAATGCTCCGAAAACCTCCTCTCGGCGTAGTCCCTTGCGCTCCAGGTCGTTATGAGAAATTGCCAGTCGGAAGACTGTAGTAGGAAAAGCTGCTTTATGAGAAGTTCAGCATATGCCTTCTCGGGCCCGGTTTTCAGGATCTCAAGCAATCTATCCTCCGCCTCGTAAATGTGTTTCCACGTCCACTCCGTCCATTCGTTAAGCCAGACCCAGTGGAAGCCTCCCTCGCCCCAGGATCCCTCTGGCAGCGAAAGTACCTCCTCGGGAGGGAATTTCTCGAGGTACTCGCCCAGGGTGATCGATTCAACTTCCTCAGAGAGGCTCAACTTTTTGAGGACGAGATAAACCCACCTCGGCCCCTCAAACCACCAGTGGCCGAATAGCTCCGCATCATAGGGAGCCACAACTATAGGCGGCTTCTCGCTGTTTTTCTCTGCGGCCACTATCCCGTGTATGAGACCCACAAAATGATCGGACTGATTGTTGAGAGGTATCTCAACAAGATCGGGGTCATAGTCACCCTTCTCGGCAAGATCAGCTCTGGGATCTGTCACCCTCCAGTAACGATGGCCGCCGGGGAAATGCTTCTTGTGAAACTCGAGATAGGCGGGATCGCCGGGATAACCCCATTCCCTGGACCAGACCTGAAGGGCGGTCTGAGTATCCCTCGTGAAGAAAGCAACGGGCTCCGGCTTCGAGCCCGAAGAAGCATAATAGGGGTAGTGGGGACTCCTTTCCCTTTCTTCGAGCTCCCTGTATTCTTTCTCAAACCTCTCCCAGAGAGCTTTAAGTCCCTCAAAGAGCGATAGATAAGTGCCTATGGCCTTTCCGCCCTTGAGAAGATGGGCGTCCACGATGAAATACTTCAGGCCCTCCTCGAAATAGAATTCCTCGAGCCCCTTTCTGTCATATGGTTCGCCGCCAAAGGGAGTGGCCCAGCGGTAAGCGGGCCTGTAGGCCAGCTCGGGCGGCCAGATTCCCAGGGGATCCCTGCCGAAAAGCCTCCGATGGGTTCTGACACCCTGTCTTATCTGCGCCCTCACCGATTCGTCTCTCTTGAGAAGGGGAAGGTATCCGTGGGTCGCCGCCGATGTTATCACCTCTATGTGCCCTTCATGGTACAGTTTCCTGATGGCAGCTATAAGATCGGAATTCCAGCTGTCGAGAAATTCGATCCCGCTCCTGTAAAATTCCCTCCACCTCCCGGCCACGTGCGCCCTCTGATTGAAGCCCTTTTCCCTCCATTCCTTTTCATCGGCTTCGGCCGCCTGCATCTTCGAGACCATGTAGCTCCTGAGCCCTTCCTTGAACTCCGGATCCGCAAGCTGCTCTCCGAGAACAGGAGTGATCCCGAGCGTCACCTTTGGCGATATCCCCTCTGCGAGGAGATCATAGAAGACCCGGAGAAGCGGAATGTATGTCTCGCTGGCGGCCTCGTAGAGCCACTCTGCCCCATGGGGCCAGATCCCGTGCCTCAGGACATAGGGCAGATGAGAGTGAAAGACAAACGAGAAATAACCTCTCTTATCAGACATCGGGCACCTCCACCTCCCTCAAATACCTTGTCGCCTCCTCCGGCGGCGTCGGGTTTATGTAAAGACCTGAGCCCCATTCAAAACCGGCTATTTTGGTTATCCTGGGGATCAGCTCTATGTGCCAGTGATAATCGAAGGTGATCGTGCTCCAGTAATATGGACGCGCCGGCCTCAAGTGCGTCGACGGCGAGGTGTGAAGGACCATGTTGTAAGGCGGGTCCTTGAGAAGGATCTTTATCCTAAGAAGCATGTTTTTCAGGGCTTTTGCCAGTTTGTAAAGGTCCGAATCCTCGAGAAGGGCGAAGTCGTGCAGGTGGTTTTTGGGGAGAAGCCATGTCTCGAAGGGGAAGGACGAGGCAAAGGGCTCCCAGAGGAGGTAATCGTCATCCTCCCAGACGATTCTGTCGCCGAGGGTCAGTTCCTGCTTTATCAGGTCGCAGAATATACACCTCTCCTTCCGCTGATAATACTCTCTTGCCGAGTTCAGCTCAGCCACCACGACGGGAGGTATTATCGGCGTGGCTATCAGCTGAGAATGTGGGTGGGACAGGGACGCGCCAGCCTCGGCACCGTAATTCTTGAAGATCAGGATATAGCGAAAACGGCTGTCTTTACGGAGATCCCTTATCCTCTCCCTGTAAGCCAAGAGCACCTTCTGGATCTCCTCGGGCGTCCTGTCGGCCATCACCCTTCCGTGGTCGGGCGTCTCTATGATCACCTCGTGGGCCCCTATTCCGGTCACCATGTCGAAAAGTCCCATCCCTTCCCGTCGGAGTTCTCCCTCTATCTTCAGGGCAGGAAACTTGTTGGGAACTACCCTCACCTCCCACCCGGGGCTATTGGGCTCCCTATCGGGGGGGCCGATGTAAAAGACTTCGGGCGGAGTCTTATGCTCGTTGCCGTAGCAGAAGGGACAGCCGTCAGCCTTGGCCGGTTCCCTCCTCACGAGATACTCATGGGGCCTCCTGCCCCTCTCCGTCGAAATGATCGTCCACCTCAGACGAATCGGGTCGTATCTCAGTTCAGGCATGTTTACCTCCTTCGGAACTAAAAGAGAGATCAATGACCAGGTTCTTTTCGGAACCGCCCTCGATCTCCCATAAGAACACAACGCAGGTCTCCTGATAAGTCAGGTCAAAGCCGCTCTCGGATTGAGACACGGTGTAGACAGGGTAAACCCTCACATTTGCGCCAGGCTGCAATTCTATCAAAACCGAAAAACCCATCTTATCTGTGATTCTCACGGAACTGATGCCATCGCGGTCACAAAGCCGATCGGTGCCGATCCTCTCTCCCCCCAGTTCCAGATAGGTCTCTTCCACGCCCGGTGTGGGCAGGGATAAGTTAAGCTCAACCCCGAAAAAGAGCCGTGAGCCTCCCGCGTATTTAACGCTGTAGATGGCCTTGAGCCCCCTTTCCCACTGAAATCTCTTTCTGACCGTTGCGCTTCCCAAAGAGCAGGCGCCCTCCTTCTCGAGCTCAACTCCTCCCTCGACGAGACGATAAGAATATTCAGAAAGGTGGAAGTCGCAGCAATCGGTTGCATTCGACCTCATGAGCTGCTCGGCAGAAGGAAGCACATCGTAAAAATGGTCGAGGAAACAGAGCCTGTCGTGATCGTCATAGACAAGGGCATTGCGGGTCCTCTCGTCGACGGCTTTCGGGATCTCGTGAATCGATGCGACCTCGCCGCCGGCCCCCTCTCCTATGCCCTCGTGGTAGTGCTCAAACCGTCTTCTCAACGTGTCGACGAGGTTCACGGGAGGACGAAACATGGAGATCTCCGAAAGGGCGCCCCCGAGAGAAGGCCTGACCTGGATGACGATGTCCCGGCGGCGGACGTAGATCCCCTCTCTCCCGTCGGCGTCCAGATCCTGGACCCTGACCGATTCCCTTTCAAACAGGGACTCGGCCCTGAGCAGGTTCCTGTAGACCTCCCTCCTCAGATGCGGCAGATATAGCCCGCCGAAAATCCCGTGCCAATAAGCATCGTTGCACTGTGCTCTGTGAACGTAATCGAGGGCTTCGAGTTTTTTCTTTCCTCTCAGTTTTTCCACATCCCTCCTCACGAGAAGCATTTTTTTGTGCATCCTGTTGGACTCGCTGTATTTGACGAGAAAGTTCTGAAATATACCGCCCCGAACAAATCCCGATGCGAGACCTTCGAGGCCCGCTTCCCTGAGCCTGCCCATCAGCTTTCTGAAGTCCCTGGCCCTTTCCGCCGGAAGAGACCATTCGCCCATCTCAAAATAGGAGTTGGAGGGGAGATAAATCCTTCCCAGAGGAGGATTCCCCGCGATAAAGTCGCTGAAGGTGACCGTTTCGATCCAGTCAGCCTTCTGTATCGCCTCGAAAAAGCCCTGTAGCCATCCCTCCTCATAGACCCATCGATGGGTCCCGGGCCACAGGCCGAATTTCTCCCCGTCGTCGAAAATTATAGCGGCCCTTCCCCCGCGTTCTTTGATTTCCCAGAGATAAGACATGACCTCGTCGACCTGCCTGAAAGGAATGAGGTACCGCAGCCGTTCGTCGATAGGAAAGATGGCGAGGGTTTTCCCTCCCGATTCAGTCAGGTAGTAGCCGTGGAGTTCCTCCCCTTTGAGCCCGGCGCACTTAAAATGGAAGTCGTCGACCACGACATAACCGACCCCCGCCCTTACCAAACTCCCGATGAGTTCCGATTCCCACACCCTTTCCGTCAGCCAGAGGCCTCTCGGTTCCGCAGACAACTCCCGCCTCACGAAATCCGCTGCTTTTTTTACCTGTTCGAGCCTGTCCTCCTCCGGAATCATGAGCAGGACCGGCTCGTAGAATCCGCTTACGACAAACTCGACCTGTCGGCGCTTCCCAAGCTCTCTCAACCTCTCGAGAAACTCGGGTCTGTTCTCCTTAAGCCATAGAAGGAGCGGACCGGTGTAGTGAAGCGTGACCCTGAAATCAGGATGCCTCTCAAGGACATCGATAAAGGGAAGATAGGCCCTGCGATAGGCATCCTCGAACACGTAGTCGAAATTCCCCAGGGGCTGATGGGAATGCAGTCCCAGGAGGAGGTTGAGTTTCATAGGATCCAGTCCTCCTTCTCTATCTCAGCCCTCGGCGGGAGGGCAAAAAAGCCCGAGAGCGGGTACCTCTCAACCACCTCCCCCTCCCTCTCCAGCACGAGATATAATTCCTGCTCACCTTCTCCCATATGTTCTGTGGGCACGGCCAGTTCAAGTATCCTCTCACATGAAATGTCGAGCTCAGCCAGCTCAGAAAACCCCTCCCCTCCCCTCGAATAAAGCTGCGCCCGAACTTCGGGAAAGCCTCTCACCGCAATGAGAAACTCCCCCTTCTGATTACACAGATAAAGCCTGATCACGTATCCTTCCTCGAGGAGCTCCGCGAATTTCCCCTGCGAATCGAGCCTCAGATAGAATCTTCCATCCCCGTATCCGAAGAAAAGGGCCGAGAGCAAAGATTCCCCCTGTCCCTCCTCCCCGCCATAGAATTGCGTCAGGTCGATTTCCCCGGCCGAAAGCCACTCGAAATAATCGGTTATCCTGCCATCCAGAACGGGGGATACGGGCCCGGCAGGGAACCTCCTGAAAGACACAAACTTCTCTTGCCTGATGCACTTCTCGAGGAAAAGAGGATGCTCCAGCCCCGAAAGCCTGTAAGCGGCTATCAGGTGTCCCCTGAAAATCTCGTCGAACTCCCTCGCGTAGAGGCTCGGATGATCCTCGCCATACCACCAGAACCAGTCCGAGCCCTCGGCGGCGAGGATCTCGGAATAGGCCTCTGGGGTCATTCTGCCCTCCAGCTCTCGCCTCACCTTAACGAGATACCCCCAGGCTCTGTTTTTCTCCTCGCTTCCTATCCATGTGGAAAAGTCCTGCTTGATCCAGCTCCCTGGAAACACCCTGGAAAGGCTCTCTCCCTCCACCTCTACCTCTTCGAAAAAGGAGAAATCGACGAAGCTGGATTCGGCCAGCCTGCTGTAGAGCCTCCTGAGGAAGTCCAGCCCACCCCGGGGATAGTAGGGCCAGGGATTTTCGCCGTCGAGCACAACGGGGACATACAGCTCCTCTCCCACGTAGGCCTCGCTCAGAGACCTCAGGTACTCGAGGAAATCTCTGACGGCATCCTCAGGGCTCATCCTGTTGTACACAAATCCGATCCTGTCAGAGAGAACCCTATCCCTGAAGAAGATCCTGACGCCCGAGAACTCGTAGGGCCTCAGGAGCTCTTTCGCAGGGAATCCCTCGGACCTCAGGCCCAGCTCCAGGCTCCTCTCGAGTATGCCCTCATCGGCAGCAATCCATTTCACTCCGGCCTCTCCCATTATCTTTATCGCCTCCTCTGAAACTGCTCCCTCGGCGGGCCACATCCCTGAAGGTTTCCTTCCGAACCGGGACTCGATGAATTCGAGAGCTCTCTTCACCTGCTCATAGGCATCCTGAGGGAAGCTGAACTTCTCCGCAGGAAGCGGCCTGTAAGGATTGGAAAATCTCGCCACATCTGTGTCCATGAGGAGCGGAAGTATGGGATGGTAATAGGGTGTGGTCGATATCTCGAGTTTTCCCTCATCCTGCAGCTTTTTGAGGAGAGGTACGACCGAGGAGATAAGGGAACGGGCCCTCGCCATCAGCTCTTCCTTCTCCTCAACGCTGAAATCCCTCCCTTTTTGGGCAAGACCGGATACAAATTCGTCCCTCTCCTTCTCCACCTCGCTGAAATTGGCGAGGAGGAAAAGGACCTGAAGGTCAAGAAAGTCCTTTGTCGAGAACCGCTTGACTTTTGACTCCAGGTCAAAGGGCTTCCCCCGCCTATCATATAGCTCCCTGAACCTGGGATAGAGCTTTATCTGAGTTTCATAGTTCAGGGCAAAGAAGTTCCTGAGAATAAAGGCCCTGTCCCTTTCGATGAGGGAATCGGGGTCTTTCTCTATCATCTCGACGAATACGTCTCTGACCGCCTCACCTCCAGAGTAATCCTCAATCTGTTCCAGGAGAACGGGAACGATGTTGAAGCAAACTTTCACGCCGGGAACCTCATCGACAATTCTGAGCATATCGTAATATTCCCGGATGCCATGGAGAAAGACCCAGGGAAGCCTGTACAGTTTTTTGAGCCCGTCCTTTCGCAACTCAGGGATCCTGTAAAGGGGCTGGTGCATGTGCCAGAGGAAGAGAACTTTTGTCCGGCTCATCCCTCCACCCAGTTTTTCAGTTTCTTCTCGTATATCTCGATGAGCTCAGCGGCTTCTCTGTCGGAGGGAGCCTCGGCGTAGATATGAATATAAGGCTTAAATTGATCGGGTCTCACCATGACCCACCCGTTTCCCTCCTGGAATTTAAGGCCGTCCAGGAAAGAGATCTCCCTGCCCATTGCTTCCTCGCTCAGCCGGCGCATCAGGGTTCCTTTCCTGTAGAGCGGACAGGATATCCTGGAATAACGCAGATGATAGCCCGGAATGTCCCTCCCTATGGTGGAGAGCTTCCCATCGTACCTCGCCAGGAGCTCCAGCACCTTGGATACGGCGAATAGGGCATCGGAGGCATACTGGAATTCGGGGAATATCAGCTCACCCTCTCCGGAAGCCACGAGCAGCACCTCGGGCTTCTGCGCCTCCTCCGCCATGGAACGGGGAGTCGTCGAGATCCGCCTCACGGTGAACCCCCGCTTTTCGGCCATCTCGTTCAAAAGGGAGGGAGCATATACGGGAACCGATATGATGCCCTTCTTCTCAGAGACCCTCATCAGAAGGTCGGACACCAGTACCAGGAGGTCTATGTCCCTGTACACTTTTCCTTTCTCATCCACGATGATGAGCTTTTCTCCGCTCGGGAAAAGGTAAAAGCCGAGGTCGTATTTCAGGGACTTCACGATGGCTGCGAGCTGTGAGAGAGCCACGTTTATCTCTTCTTCCTTTTTTGAGAGCCTTGTGTAATCGAGATAGGCATTAAGGCCGACTACCTCACACTTCAACTGATCCAGAATGCCCGGGAAAACCACCGACGGAGAGCCGTGGCTGAAATCCACTATCAACTTGAACTTCCTCTCCCTGATCAACATCGCGTCTATGCTCTGAAAATATCCCTCCCTGTAGTAATCCACAACTCTCGGCACCATGGCTATCTCGCCCGGCTCGTTGTAGTGAGCTCGCCTGAAATCTTCCCTGAAGAAAATGCGCTCGATATTCTTGCCAAAGGATGTCGTGATATCTATGCCGTCGGAATCGAAAAAGTGGATCTCCGTCGAGGGAGGATCGTCGGGAGCCTGCCTGAAATAAACTCCCCCGACCTCACCGAAGCTCTCGAGCTTATAACGAAATATGGGAATCGGGAGGAGCTGGGTGTCCCTCACGTGAACTCCCGTGGAGACGAGTCCTCCGATGAAAGCCCTTCTGAGCATCCTGGAGGAAGGATGGGAATCCCTCCCGAGGAGAACGTAAGAGCCCTTCGTCAGGACGGTGCCGTAAGCGGCTCCCAGTTTGGCGCAGACCTCCGGGGTCAGCTCTATGTTCGTCAAGCCCGTGATCCTGGCTCCCTCGAAGAGGCTCTTCCTCCACCGTTCTCCCCAGACAAGGTTGGCAGAAACCACGGCCTCGTCCTCTATAACTTTCCTCGGCCATATCTTGACTCCACTTTTGAGGTGCGCCTTTTTCCCGACCGAGCACTCGTCGCCCACGACCGTGCCTTCCGATATCACCGCCTCTTCGCCCACTATCACCCCGTTTCCGATCACGGCTCCCTTGATGGAAGCTCCCGCCTTTATATAAACGTTGTCCCATATAACGGCCTTCTCGATGTACGCTCCCTCCTCAACGAGGCAGTTATTGCCAATCACGGAATCGGCCACCTGTGCTCCCTTTGATATCTTCGTGTTGTTCCCGAGTATAACGGTTCCGCGCAGGCCCACCCTATCGGCTATCACCACGTCCCTTCCGACCCTCACATCCCTGCCGACGAGATCGAGTTTTTCCCCCGGAACCTCTACCCTCACTTTTCCCTCGAGGACCTCATAGTGGGCTTCCCTGTAAGAATCTGGGTCGCCTATATCTCTCCAGTATCCATCAGCCACAAAGCCGTAAAGGGAATCGCCTCCTGCGAGGAGACCGGGAAAAAGGTCCTTTGAGAAATCGTACTCGCTCTCGGGAGGTATCATCTCCAGGACATCTCTCTTCAAAACGTAAATCCCGGTGTTCACAGTGTCGGAGAAGACCTCGCCCCAGGTGGGTTTCTCGAGAAATTTGTTCACCCGTCCCTCACTGTCGGTGATGACTATACCGAACTGCAGCGGATCCTTCACCCGGGTGAGCGCTATCGTCGCCCTTGCTCCCTTTTCCCTGTGAAAATCGCAAAGCGAGCGGAGATCGATGTCCGTGAGGAGGTCGCCGCTTATGACGAGGAAATCGTCCACATCGATAAATGGCTCAGCGTACTTCACTGCGCCCGCCGTTCCGAAGTCGCTGTCGGGCACCACATAGTCTATCTTCACCCCGAACTCGCTTCCGTCGCCGAAGTAGTTCTTTATCACGTCGGGGTAGAAGTACAGGAGAAAAACAGCGCTGTCGAAGCCGCTTTCCCTAAGATGCCTCACGATGTGCTCGAGGATCGGTCGGTTCACCATAGGCAACATGGGCTTGGGGGTGTTGAGTGTGAGAGGCCTGATGCGGGTCCCAAAACCGCCGGCGAGAACGACAGCTTTCGTGATACTACCTCCTTTGGGTTGGAATTTTAAAGCCTACAATCCACCTCTTACAACTTTATCATCCGGACTTCCTCTTTTCCAGAGCCTTTTTGATCTCGAATTTCAGCTCGGAAAGATCGGGTGACTTGACAACATAAGCATCGGCGAGCCAGGAAGTGAAGTCATCCTGAAAGGAAGAATAAGCGGAACAGAGGATAACGGGGAGTTTTCTCTTTTCCTTAACGATGTGCTGAAGGGTCTCGAGGCCCGACTGCCCCTTCATCTTGATGTCGAGAACAACCAGATCGATATCTTCGTTTTCTTTCAGCACTTCGAGGGCTTTCTCTCCGCTCTCCGCCAGAAGGACCTCGTAACCCTCTTCGCTGAATACTTTCTCGTACAGAAGCCTTATGTTCTTGTCGTCATCGACGAAGAGTATCTTCGCCCTTTTCCCTTTCTCCTCCATGTTCTCCTCCCGTAAATATAAGGTAGACAGTCGTCCCCTCCCCCTCACGGCTTTCAACCTCTATGTCCCCTCCGTGAGCTTTCATTATCTCCCTGGTATTGTATAGCCCGAGCCCACTTCCCCGCTTCTTTGTGGTGAAATAGGGCTCGAATATTCTTTTCATGACGTCCTCAGACATGCCTACGCCGGTGTCTTTAAAAGAGATCCGAATGGAACCTCCCGAGTTCCTCTCGCTCCTTATGTCGAGCCTGCCGCCCTCCGGCATGGCCTCTATGGCGTTAAATATAACGTTGTCGAAACAGACCTGGATCTGAGAGGGATCGACCATAACCGGCGGAATGGCCTCGTCCTTCGCCAGGTTTACCTGGATGTTCTTCGCCTTGAAAAGGGGCGCGTACTCCCTGAGACGCGACTCCAGGAGGCTGTTTATGTCGACTGGCTCCCTCCTGACCGAAAACCTCCTTCTGGCGTCCTCCACAGTCCTGTTTAGTATGTCGAGAAGCCTCTCCACTTCCTCGTTGATGGCCTGGAGATACCTGTATCGGGAATCGGACGGATCGGTTTCCTTCAAGAGCTCTTTCGAGAGACCTCCGATGACGATGAGGGGATTCTTGAACTCGTGGGTTATGTGGTGGATGATCTCCCCCACCGCCGCCATCTTCTCCATCTTCGCCATCTTCTCGTTGTATTGTTTCAGAGCAGCATTCAGTTCCTCGAGCTCCCTCAGTTTATCCTCGAGATACCTGTGAAGTGCCGCCCTGTGAATGGCAAGGGATGCCTGATAAGCGAATATCTCCAGTGACTCTATCCTCTCTGGCCGGATGTCCAACCCGGTGACGAAATTGTCCGCGATTATAACGCCTATAGGGCCTTCCTTGGTTTTCAGAGGCAGAAGGACGTAAAAGGGAGTCTTGAGGACGTCGAAGATCTTCCTGAAGAAGGGGAACTCCAGCCCTTTTTCCCTGATGATGAGCGTCCCCTTCCCTCCGAATATGAAGGCCTCCGTTCCCTCGTCTATCTCGGTCTCGAGGGCCTCGAGGATGTCCAGAAATTTATTCTTCTCCTCTTCGAACTTATCGACCGTAAAACTCTCGAGCAACACCGGAAAAGACTTGCGCTCCCTCTCTATTTCTTCCCAGATCTTCACCGCCTCCGCAGGGGTCCTGGGCCCCATGCCGAAATACCCGGTAAATACCCTCGTCTCCCTGTCATAGAGCAGGAGAATGGATCGATTGAAACCGAAAAGTTCTCCGGCGGTTATCGAGAGGAGCACCACATAGGCGATCTCCCTGAGATCCAGCGAAAGGTTCAGCACCTCCGAAACCCTGTGAAGGACCGTTATCTGCTCCTTCTGGAGCTTGAGAAAGTCCTTCATGTCCCTGATGACCCTGTCCTTCTCCCTCAGCTCCTCCAGGGCTATCTTGAGGAGAAACCCCCTCGTATCCTCTTCTTCGGGTATAAGATCCAGAAGCCTCTTGCAATAAAGGCATTTCCTGCGGATCCTGAGCTCACGGTTTTCCCTGAGCTCTTCCTCCCCGGGCAGGATATAGGGGCATTCACCTTCCCCTATCTTTTCCCTGGACAGACAATCGGGCATATGGGTCATGGGAAAATGTTAATTTCGAAGCCCCCCTTTGTCAATTTGACAGAATCCGAAATCCCCGGCGGAGAAAAATCAAAGGACACGAAGGCCTTAGAGCCACCACTCGATGCCGACTTTGAGAATCAGAAATGGCGCCGGGCTGAATTTCCGGAGGTGAACAACATCATGAGGGTCAGGGATGGAAAAATGCGGGTGGGGCGATCGGAGATCGCCCCACCCGCAGAAAAACCTTATCTTGCTTCGCCCCTGACTTTGCCCGTGTTGGGTAAAAGAGGCCCGCCATTTCCATAAACTACGTGTGCCAGCATCACCAGATCCGCGTAGGATACATCTCCATCTCCGTTCAAATCTCCACTCGCCATCGGCTGAGGCGCAGGTCCACCCGCAAATAAAAAGTTCGCCAGATATATCAGATCCGTGTAATCCACCTCTCCATCTCCGTTCACATCTCCAACTATGAACCCTGCTCCCACCGTCAAACTAACCTCCACATTCA
>JAGGUL010000027.1 GCA_021158525.1 Candidatus Hydrothermota bacterium
ATTGAACAAATACAGAAAAAAGAGGTGATACGATGAAGAAGCGTCTTATCCCCCTGATAGTCCTGCTCCTCATCGTCGCGGGGCTGGGGTACAAAGCCGGCCAGGCTCAGAGTCGAAAAGACCTGCAGACGATGTTCCGGATGTTCACAAGAGTGCTTAAGACCATCGAGATCAACTACGTGGAGGAGGAAGACCCTGCCGACCTCGTGGAAAAGGGAATTGAGGGCATGGTCAACTCCCTCGACCCCTATTCTGATTTCCTCACACCCGATGAGAGCGAGGAGTGGGACATTAGGACGAGGGGTGAATTCGGGGGCCTCGGGATTCAGATAAGTCAGATCGACGGCTGGATAACGGTCATCGCTCCGATAGAGGGAACGCCTGCTTACAGGGCCGGCATCATGGCTGGAGACAGGATAGTCGAGATCGAGGGCAAATCGAGCTGGGGGATGAAGCTCAGGGACGCGGTGAAGAAACTCCGCGGAGAGCCGGGAACCAAGGTGACCATCAAGGTAAAGAGAGAGGGAGTTGACGAACCCATCGAATTCACCATAACGAGGGAGATCATCCACATAAAAACGGTGCCTTTCTGTACGATGCTCGACGGAAAGGTGGGCTATGTCTCGCTATCCAGCTTCTCGAGCAGCGCGCGAAGGGAGCTGAAAAGCGCCATCGATTCACTTCTCGCTGAGGGAGCCCAGAAACTCATTCTTGACCTCAGGGGGAATCCCGGAGGACTGCTTCAGGAAGCCATAGAGGTGTCAAACCTGTTCCTGCCCAGGGGACGCATCATCGTATCCACGAGAGGGAGGATACCACAATCGAGGATGGAATATCGCGCCATGCACGACCCCGAGATAGACGAAGACATGCCCCTCGTCGTCCTGGTCAACCACGGTTCGGCCAGCGCCTCTGAGATCGTCTCGGGCGCCATTCAGGACTGGGACAGGGGCCTCATCATAGGGGATACGACCTTCGGAAAGGGCTCTGTACAGAGGATATACGAGATCGAGGACAGCTACAAACTGAAGATAACGACGGCAAAATACTACACGCCTTCTGGCCGATGCATTCACCGCGAGGAAAAAGAGGACACAACAGGAGCTGTACCTCCTGATTCGGCCGACACGGCGAGAACAGAACAGGTCTACCACACCAAGAAGCTCGGGAGACCCGTCTACGGCGGGGGTGGGATCATCCCCGACATAGTTATGGAAGCCGAAAAGCTCACGGGGTTGACGTCCAAGACACTGGCTAAGAGAATATTCTTCGACTACGCCGTCGAATACAAGGCAAAACATCCCGAAAGTCCTCCTGAGGGAAAACAGATAGTGAACAATGCGGTCCTGGAAGATTTCAAAAAATACCTGAAGTCGAGGGATATCGATTTTACCGACGATCAATTTGCGGAGTCACGGGATCAGATAAAAAGGCTCCTCGAAATGGAAATTCAGGAAAAATATTTTGGAACGAAGGGGCGCTACTGGGCCGCCCTCAAAGACGACAAAGTGGTCCAGAAGGCCCTCGAAGTCCTTAAAAAGGCAAAGAAGGCCGATGACCTCTTTGGCTTCCTGAACGATAAAAATGGCTGAAGATTTCGTTCACCTTCACCTGCATTCCGAGTACAGCATACTGGATGGGGCCATAAAGTTCCCCGAGCTCATGGAAAAATTGAGGGCTCTGGGCATGAAGGCCGTCGCCCTCACCGACCACGGTAACCTCTTCGGAGCCATAGAATTCTACAAGTACGCGCGCGACTACGGGATCAAACCAATAATCGGGATGGAAGCCTACATAACCGCCGGCGATATGCAGGAAAGAGACAACGCCGACAAAAACTACCATCTCACGCTCCTCGCGCTAAACGAAAAGGGATACAGAAACCTTCTCTTCCTCTCGAGCAAAGCCTATCTTGAGGGTTTTTACTACAAGCCGAGAATAGACAAGAAACTGCTTGCAGAGCACAGCGAGGGGCTCGTAGCCCTTTCAGGATGTCTCAAAGGGGAAATCCCCCACAAATACCTCCTTGAAGACGAGGAGGCCGCCCTGGAGGCAGCCTACGATTACATAGACATCTTCGAAAGGGAGAATTTTTACCTAGAGCTCCAGGAACTGGGACTTGAAGAAAACTCCAAGGTAAACGCTTTCCTGATAGACCTGGCAAAAAGGCTCGAGCTGAAGGTCGTGGCCACCAACGACGTTCATTATCTCAACCCAGAGGATCACAAGGCTCACGATGTACTTCTCTGCATACAGACGGGGAAAAAACTCAACGACGAGAGGAGACTCAGGTTCAAGACCAGAGAGGTCTACCTGAAATCCCAGGAGGTGATGGCAGCCCTCTTCAAGGATGTCCCCGAAGCCATAAGGAACACCCTGGAGATAGCCGAGAGGGCCGATTTGAAGCTCGATCTCGATCCGAAAAAAGTCCACCTGCCGAAGTTTGACCTGCCCACGGGCTACGAATCGGCCGACAAATACCTGAGGGACCTGGCACTGGAAGGTTTGAAGAACAAGATGGGGGACATACCCCAGGACTACGCGGAGAGGCTGGACAGAGAGCTGGAAATAATAGGTCAGATGGGCTATTCCGGCTATTTCCTGATCATCAGGGATATAGTCAGTAAGGCGCGCGAGCTGGGCGTACCTGTGGGTCCCGGCCGCGGCTCGGCCGTGGGATCGCTGGTCCTCTATGCCCTCGACGTAACGGAGATCGACCCCATGCAATACAACCTCTTCTTCGAGCGCTTTCTCAACCCCGAGAGGGTCTCTCCTCCCGACGTCGACATAGATTTCGGGGACATAGGAAGGGACTCGGTAATAGAATACGTCCGAAAGAAATACGGGGAAAACAACGTCACACAGATCATAACTTTCGGAAGGATGCTGGCGAGGGCCGCCATCCGGGACGTGGGCAGGGTCCTCGACATACCGTACAGCGAGGTCGACAGGATTGCCAAGATGATCCCGCAAAGGCCCAACATCACGCTGGAGGAAGCCCTCTCCGAGAGCAAGGAACTGCAGAATCTCGTGGAAAGCCGTGAGGACTACAGGGAGATGTTCGAAATCGCCAAGAGGATCCAAGGCCTGGTGAGAAACACCTCCACCCACGCTGCCGGAGTGGTGATAGCCCCCAGCGAGATATGGAATTTCAGCCCCCTCTATAGGAACACCGACGGCAGCGTATCCACCCAGTACGACATGAAGTCGGTCGAGGAACTCGGCTTGTTGAAGGTCGACTTCCTGGGGTTGAGGACGCTGACCATACTGAGATGGGCCGAAGAGGAGATCAGGAAGAGAAAAGACCCGAATTTTCAGCTCAAAAACATCCCCCTCAATGACAGGGCAACCTACAGGCTGCTCTCGAGGGGTGATACCCTGGGCGTGTTCCAGCTTGAATCAAAGGGATTCCAGGACCTCCTCAGGAAGCTGAAGCCTTCCCGGTTCAACGACATTATCGCCGCCCTGGCTCTGTACAGGCCTGGTCCCATAGAAAGCGGGATGATACCGCCCTTTATAGCCAGAAAACACAACAGGGAGAAAACCCGCTACCCACTGAAACAGCTCGAGAAAATCCTCAAGGAAACATACGGCGTCATAGTCTACCAGGAGCAGGTGATGCAGATAGCCGCGGAGATAGCAGGCTTCAGCCTGGGACAGGCGGACCTGTTGAGGAGGGCGATGGGCAAAAAGAAGGCCCACGTGATGCAGGAACAGAAAAAAGCCTTCGTCGAGGGAGCGGCAAAAAGGGGAATCAGAAGGGAAATAGCCGAGAAGATCTTCGACGACATAAGTCCCTTTGCCCGCTACGGTTTTAACAAATCCCATGCCACGGGCTATGCCCTTTTGTCTTACAGAACCGCCTATCTGAAGGCCCATTACCCCGCGGAGTTCATGATGGCCAACCTCTCGGCCGAAATGAACACCCAGAATTTCCAGGAAAAGATCTCGGCCCTCATAAGGGAATGCCGGAGGCTCAAAATAAAGGTCATGCCCCCCGATATAAACAGAAGCTATTACAGGTTCACGCTGCAGGACGACTCGACCATAGTCTATGGCCTGGGCGCCATAAAAAACGTGGGCGAGAGCGCCGTCGAGGAGATAGTCTCGAGAAGGGAGGAGGGAGGACCTTACAGATCTCTCTCCGACTTTCTCTCCCGCGTCGATACCCGCAGGGTGAACAAAAAAGTCGTCGAAAGCCTTGTAAAAGCCGGAGCCTTCGACAGCTTCGAAGAAAACCGGGCCAAACTCCTCAAGGAAGTGACACTCTACTATTCGGGCAAAGGGTTAACGGTCAACCAGATCTCCCTCTTCGGAGGGGGAACTGCACGGGAAGAAGAGGAAGAAATCACCTGGAACCTCCAGACAAAACTGAGCTTCGAGAAGGAGGCCCTGGGCTTCTTCCTCTCGGGCCATCCCCTCGATCGATACAAGCAGGCCGTGCCCTATCTCAACGTGACGAGCTCCACTGAACTCAGGGAGATGGAGAACGGGGAGAGCGTCAGGCTCGTGGGCACTCTCGTCAAGCTGGCGAGGAAAAAGGACAGACAGGGAAAGCCTTATGCCCAGCCGGTCTTCGAAGATTACCACGGCGAATTTCAGACCATAATTTTCTCCTCTCTATTTCAGGAAAAGGCCTCTCTTCTCTTTAAAGACGGCTGCTATCTGATGGAAGGCAGGGTCTCCAAAGACGATGAGACCGGTGAGGTAAAGGTCATCGTCAACTCCATAGAATCTCTCGACGAATACAGGGATCTGAAACCTCAATCGCTTGTGATCAGGGTCGAAACTTCCTTTCAGGACACGGAACTCGCTGACAGGCTCTGGGAGATCCTCAAGGATTATCGGGGAGATATCCCCCTGTTCTTCGAGGTCAGGACAGAGAGGGGAACCTTTAGGATGAAATCCAGGAACTTGACCGTTAAACCCGACGTTAAACTCCTTGAGAAACTCAAAAAGGTACTGGGGCCCCGGTCAGTTAAACTCCTCATGAACGGAGGAAAAGACAAAACCGGCGCCGTCGGAGGAAGCAGAGGCTGAAGAAACCCGCCCTGCGATTGACTTGAACCGGTCAAAAAGGTATATTATAGAAAAATTGTCCCTGGGAAAGGGGAATTTTATCTTCTTGACAAGGCTGGAAGTGCGGGCTATAAAATAAGAGGAACAAAAGGAGGTCATGGGTTATGCCGAAAAAAGCGAGGGGATTGGTAGCAATCCTCACCGTGTTGTTTCTGGTGGCATTAGTAGGTTGTGGGCCGAAGTCGGCATCCAAGGAGACTCTGTCGCAGCTCGACGAAGCCAAGGCAGCCGTCGAATCGGCGAAGAGCAGGAAGGCTGAGCTGGAAAACAGGTTGAAAGAGGCAAATGCCAAGATAAGCGAACTCGAGAAACAGATCCGGGACTTACAGCAGGAAAAGGATTCTCTCAGAAAGTGGCTCGATCTCCTGGAAGCGGGATATTGAGAAAGGGGGTTTAGAGAATGAAAATGAAAGCATTATTGGTCGGCATTTTGGTTTTGGCGCTCTCTTCTTCTGCTCTCTTTGCGGAGGAGAAGAAGCTCACCGAGGAAGAAGCGCTTCAGATGATCCAGGAATACCGTTCTCAGGAGTCCGCTTTGAAGAAGGAGATCTCTCAGCTCGAGAGCAAACTCACCAACCTGAGCAACAAAATTGCGGACCTGACGAAAAACATAGCCATCCTGAAAAAGGACATAAGCGACCTGAAAGCGGAGATCGCGAAATACCCCTCCGAGTACACGGTGGTCAAGGGGGATTACCTCGCCAAGATCGCTGCTATGCGCTACATTTACAACAGGGCTTCGGCCTGGCCCAGGCTCTACAGGGCTAACAGGGATCTCATCAAAGACCCCAATCTGATCTATCCTGGATGGGTTCTGAAGGTCCCTCACGGTCTTGACCGGACATACACGGTCATACCCGGAGATTGCCTCTGGAAGATAGCCGGCTTCTACTGGATCTATAACAATCCTAAAGAGTGGACCAGAATTTACAACGCAAACAAGGATAAGATTAAGGATCCGGACCTCATCTATCCGGATCAGGTCCTTGATATCCCGAGAGACTAAAATTCACAATATGAGAAAGATAGGCTCCCCTTCTCGCACGCGAGAAGGGGAGCCTTTAGTTAGAAGGAGGCAGGATATAGGATTATGGCAGTAGAGAAAAAGAGCCTTTCCTTAAAGGGGGTGGATCTCCTGAAGCTCGCGGGAATTCAGGATTCAAATCTGAATATCCTCAGAGAGCATTTTCCCGGCAAGCTGGTGCTTCGGGGTGACGAAATACACATCACCGGAGAGCGGGAAGACATCATCCTCATGGAGAAGATCATAGCCCTTCTCAAGGAAAAGCTTAAAAGGGAAGGCTATCTCTACGAGGAGGATATCATCGACGCTATCCACCAGGTAAAAGGTACGGGAGGCGGGGAGAAAGAGGAATTTGTTATCGTCACCCCCAAGAAGAAGATAGTGCCCAAATCGGAGAACCAGAGGATGTATCTCGAGGCCATCGAGAAGAACGACATCGTCGTGGCCATAGGGCCTGCAGGGACCGGGAAGACCTTCCTCGCCGTGGCTATGGCCCTCAAGTTCCTCAGGGAGCGCAGAGTCGAGAGGATAATACTCACGAGGCCCGCCGTGGAGGCAGGGGAATCCCTCGGTTTTCTCCCTGGGGATTTCCAGGAAAAAATCAATCCCTATCTCACGCCCCTTTACGATGCGCTCTACGCCATGATGCCGCCAGACAGGGTTAGAAGGCTCCTCGACACCAGGGTCATAGAGATAGCTCCCCTCGCCTACATGCGGGGGCGCACTCTCTCCGATGCCTTCGTGATACTGGATGAAGCCCAGAACACAAAATCTGTCCAGATGAAGATGTTCCTCACTCGTCTCGGCCCCCGTTCGAAGGCCGTGCTGACAGGAGACATAACCCAGATCGACCTGGCCCATCAGGACAAATCAGGCCTCGTGGAGATCCAGGACGTGCTCAAGGACATAAAAGGCATAACCTTTATTTATTTTGGACCAGAGGATGTCATCCGACATTCTCTCGTAAAACAGATAGTGGAAGCCTACGAGAGGCATTCCCAGAAATCACAGGAATGAAAACAACCACAAAACTTTTCTCCGCCCTGATATTCATCGCCTTCTTCCTTCTGGTCGATTTTCTGGCTCCCCCACTCCCCGGGATCTACGTACTGAAGACCCAGGCCAATTTCGAAAAGGAGATCAAACACAAGGCCGACCTCCTGGAGAGCGCCATAAGGGGCGAGGCCGAGTGGCCGCTTTCAGCCTCCTCCAAGGATTACCTGAGCTCCGTCAAATCGGACATGATAAGGCTCGCGATGCAGGATGTCCTTCAGATGGGTCAGAAAGGCATAGTGAGCGATACCTTCCCGGGAGGAAGGGAACACCTCAACATCCTCAAAGTCGATGATACCTATAAAAAGCTCGAGAGCAGGGTATTGAGTCAGGGGGAAGCCAGGGCCGAACTGGAGAGAAGGGGAAGGGCGATATGGAGCAACGATGCCAGGGCTCTCTCCGCCTATTCGGAGCTGGTCTCATATTTTATGGAACCCAGCTTAACGGTGGAGAAGAGGAAAAACAAAGTCTATCCCTGGGTGAGACGCATAGTATTTTTCCTCCTGATCCTTTTCGCCTATCTCTATATGGAAACGGTGGAACAGAAAAACAAAGGTCATTTCAAAAAGAGCCTGATAATCATAACCAATGCGACCATCGTCATTCTCGCGACCTATTTCGTCATAAATTCGGGGCTCTCGCCCTTTATAACGCTTCTGCCCTTTTTTGCAATAATCGCAAATGTCACCATAGGGCTTCCCGTGGCCCTTATCTTCTCCGTGGTCCTCTCCTCCATACTTGGAATCTATTTTGGCTACGACTTCTCGATATTTCTCTACGGACTCCTCACGTCCCTCACTGGGATTATAGCCACGAAAAACTTCGGGAACAGGTACCAGATCTATCTCGTCACCTTTCTGGTCTTCGTGGTGGCGCTGATCAGTTCTACGTCGTCTGCGGCATTCCAGGCCACAGTGACGAAGAATTCCTTCTTCAGGGTTTCCCTCGCCGCTCTCATAACCTCGCTCGTCTCCGGGCTTCTCGTCATCGGGCTGCTACCTGTCATCGAAAAGGTCTTCCGGATAAGCACTGATTTCCTGCTCCTCGAGCTCTCGAATCTCAACAATCCTCTCCTGAGAAGGCTGTCGGTGGAAGCACCGGGAACCTTCACCCACAGCATCCTCGTGGGAAACCTGTGCGAGGCAGCCGCGAGAAGGATCGGGGCAAATCCCCTCCTCGCCCGCGTCGCCGCCTATTATCACGACATAGGCAAGCTCAAAAATCCCGAGCATTTCATAGAAAACCAGATCGGCAGGCAGAACCCCCATGACCTCCTTCCGCCCGAGGAGAGCGCGCGCATATTGAAGGCCCATGTGACCGACGGCGTCGAAATGGCCAAAAAAGCGGGCCTGCCCCAGGAGATAATAAGGGTGATTCAGACTCACCACGGCACGAGCCTCATAACCCCATTCTACAAAAAGGCTCAGGAAATCCACGGCGAGGTCAACGAAGAGGACTTCAGATACCCCGGGCCCAAACCGGAGACCAAGGAGGAAGCCATCTGTATGCTCGCGGACAGCGTGGAAGCTGCGGCCAGGAGCATGAACGAGTTGACCCTCGAGAAACTGAAAAAACTCATCGACGACATAATCGAATCCAAGGTGAAGGACGGACAGCTTGACTCCACCGATCTCACAAGGAGGGAGCTCCAGGAGATCGAGGAGGCCTTCTTCCCCGTTCTTCAGGGGGTATTTCACCCCCGAATCGAATACCCTGAAGAGAAAAAAGATGAAGATTCAGGTGATAAACAACCAGAAAGTACTCCCGATCCCGGATGAATGGCTCCGGTCGACCCGTGAAAATCTCCTCCAGATAGTCCGTTCGGAAGGGAAGGAGCCCTTTAAGGAGCTGAACGTCATCATAGTGGACGACATCTACATGATCTCCCTGAACAGGGAATTCCTGAAACGCAACGGTACAACCGATGTGATAGCCTTTCCGCTCGATGACGTTGGAGAGATTTACGTCTCGGCAGAAGTCGCAGCCGAGAGATCGCCGGAAGACCCCCTGGAAGAGCTGGCCCTTTACATCGTCCACGGGTTGTTGCACCTCCTCGGCTATGATCACCAGCGCCCCGAGGAAGACAAGATAATGCGGGAAAAAGAAAGGGAACATCTGTCTCGATGGAAGAGATAGCGTCTATAATCTTTCTACTTTCCCTTTCTTTCCTTTTCTCCGGATCAGAGGTAGCACTTTTCTCGCTGACCCCGCTCCACAAGAGGAAGCTGCGGTCGGAAAAGGCAGGAAGGCTGATCTTAAAGCTCATCAGCTCGCCCTACAGGCTGCTGTCGACCATCCTCTTCGGGAACACTGCAGTGAACTCCTACGCATCGTCTCTCTTCGCCCTTCTCTCGGCAAGACTTTTCCATAGCTTCGGCCTTTCCGAACATTTCAGCTATCTCCTGGACATCGCCCTCTTTACAGGCATACTGTTGATCGTCGGCGAAATCACGCCAAAACTCATAGCCATCAGGCATTCAGAATCCTTTTCCCGCAATGCCTCATATTTCCTCTACCCCCTTTATGTCATCCTGCTGCCAGTGAGTCTGCCCTTCTCGCTTCTCCTGGACAGACTGCTCGAAAGGGACAGGACGCCGAAGGAAAGACCTATCCTTGAGGAAATAAACTTCGTACTGAAAAGAGCACGTGAAGAAAACCAAATGCCTCCCTACGAATATCGGGTCATAAAGGAGAGCCTCAACATCCTCACGGCACCCGTCCGAGAGTACATGGTTCCCCGGAAGGAAATAAAGGCCATCGAGGAGAACACCCCGATGGATGAGGCCTTCGACTATTTCCTCCGCACCAGACACTCTCGTTTTCCTGTCTCCAGGAACAGCCTCGACGAGATAACGGGGATCCTCGACTTCCCCTATCTCTTCAGGAAAGTAGGGGCCGTTAACCCAGAAAAGCCCGTCAGGGAATATATGAGGCCCGCCTTCTTCGTACCCGAAACCATGAGGTTGATAGACCTGATAAGGAAATTCAGAAAGACATCGGAGAAACTCGCCATCGTCATAGATGAATACGGCGGCACCTCCGGCATCATCACGCTCTGGGACATCGAGAGGGAGATCACCGGCGAACTTGGAGAAGAGGCGGAAATAGAAAACGTCCTGGAAATCAAAGAGATAGGCGAGAACATGTACATAGTCTCGGGAGACATGGATATCGAACAGCTGGGCGAGATACTGGGTATCGAGCTTGGACAAGAGGGCACGGTGGCCGGCTACATAATGGATATCTCAGGCAGAGTTCCGGAAGAAGGCGAAAGGATAGAGACGGAAAGTGTGATCTTCGAAGTGTTGCAGAAAAGCGGCGAGACGATAGAAAGCATCAAGGTGATAGTGAGATGATCTACCTCATCCTCTTCCTTATATCGATAATCTTCGTGGCCATATTCGCCGCTTTCGAGATCGCATATATCAGCACCGAGAGGTCTTACATGGCAGTGGAGCTTCCCGATAGGATCAGGGAATTCCTGATAGGCTATCCAGAGAGGGTGCTCACGGCAGATCTCATCGGCACAAATGTCTTTTCCGTCACCGCTGCCGTCTCCCTCACTGACTTCTTCATGAGGAGAATGAAAAGCGGCGGCCAGGCCGCTTTCCTGGCTGCTGCTGCTACCACCCTTTTCATACTCCTCTTCGGGGAGGTTTTCCCCAAGGCCTACGCCAGGTCACGTCCCCACGTGATCACAAAGAGGTTTGCCCCATTGCTCTTTCTGGTATACCGCGTTAGCCTGCCCGTCGTCTTCCTGATATCTCAGATATCGAGGATAATCTCTCGAGCGAGGGAAAACGTACTCACGGCGAAGGAGGAGCTCGAGCTCCTCATCCTCCGAGGTTTGGAAGAGAGGCTTCTTAACGAGAAAGAGGCCCGTTTTCTCCTCCTTTCCCTCAAACTTTACGACAAAAGGGCCTCCGATCTTATGCAGCCTATGAAAGAGGTTTTCTTCCTGCCGATAAGCCTCCCGCCCTCAAAATTCAGGGCAGAAGCCAGGAAATCCCCCTCAGACCGAATTATCGTTTACGATGGAAGCCTTGACAACATTCTGGGTGTAGTCCATATTAAGGACTTGTACGCCCTCGGGGAAAGGGGAACCTCCATCGAGGATCTCCTGAGGCCTGTGGCCTTCGTCTACATGAATTGGGGTCTTGAAAGGGTTTTTAGAGAGATGAAAAAAGTGAGAACTTCTTTTGCCGTGGTGATCGATGAATACGGAGGTGCTCTCGGGGTGATCTCCTCCAAAGAGCTGCTCTACCACATCATCGGCACCATGGAAGACAGAGCTAACGGAAACAGCGAACTCATCTTGGTAAAGGGGAACACTCGCTTTGAGGAACTCGAATCGATGGGTTTCAGTGAGGATGCCCCCTCTGACTGGACGGTATCGGCATTTATACTGAACAAAATCGGAAGAATACCGGGAAAGGGAGAGACCATAGAAACCGAAAACCTGCGCTATATGATAGCCGACGCCGACGAAAAAGAGATAAAAAAGGTCCTTATAAAGAAGAAAAATGAGAAAGGCTGGGGCTGAGATAGACAGAATAGAGAAACTGACCGATATTGTGAGCCACTTCGTAGATAACGGCGAGTGGAGGCGTGCGGCCACGCTTCTGGCTCAGAAGCATCCCGAGGACGTGGCCAGGGTCCTGGAAAAAATGGGTAAGGAGGACAGGACGAAGGTCTTCAAATTCCTCCCCCTCGAGCTCCAGGCCGAGGTCCTACTGTGCTTCGATGACGACATAATCAATGAGATGCTCAAGGTATTATCCCATAAGGACCTGGGAGAGCTCGTTGAGGAGATGGACGCCGATGACGCGGCCGACATAGTCTCGGAGCTCCCCGAAGACGAGAGAGACAAGGTCCTGTCCTACGTCCCGCCCGAGGACAGGGAGGACGTGGAGAAGCTCCTGGAATACCCGGAGAACTCGGCCGGCGGATTGATGACCACCGAATACCTCGCCTTCCCCGCCGACAAAAGGATCTCTGAGGTGATCGATGAGCTGAAAAAACTTGAGGAACCCGAATCCCGACTCCTTTACATACTCGATAAAGACGGAAGGCTTCTGGGGATGACGACTTACAGGAATCTGCTCCTTTCTGATCCGGATTCTACCCTGGAAGGCATCGCCGAGGAGGTCCCTTCCGTCTCCGTCCTGGCAGACCAGGAAGATGTCATCAGAGCTGTCGAGAAGTACGACCTCATCGAAATGCCCGTCGTCGACGAGGATGGAAAACTCGTCGGTGTCATCACCCTCGACGACATAATCGACGTGGTAGAGGAGGAAGCTTCTGACGACATCTACAAGCTGGGGGGACTCGGAGAAGTCGAGAGCATCTTCTCTCACCCCGTGAAATCGGCCAGAAGGAGGTTGCCCTGGCTCATAATGAACCTCCTGACCGCCTTCATCGCAGCTTCCGTGGTAGGTCTCTTCAAGGACACCATCTCAAAAATCGTCTATCTCGCCGTCTTTATGCCCGTGGTGGCAGGGATGGGAGGAAATGCGGGCACCCAGACCATCGCCATGGTGGTAAGGAGCATTGCCCTGGGAGAGGTAACCTTTAAGGACGTGAAGAGGCTCCTCTTCAAGGAAATCGTGGTGGGAATTCTGATCGGCCTCGCCGTGGGCGCTGTAACTTCTGTAGTGGCGTACGTGTGGGTCGGCAACCCCGTTTTTGGCCTTCTCGTCTTCATAGCTATGCTCGGGAACATGGTAGTAGCTTGTATAATGGGGCTTTTAATCCCTATAATATTAAAGTTTTTCGGGCAGGACCCTGCCCTCGCATCGGGCGTGATAGTGACAACCTTCACCGATGTGACGGGATACTTTCTTCTTCTGGGTCTTGCGACGCTCTCGGTCAAATACCTCAGATGAAAGTAGAGAGATTCATAGAAAAGTTCAAAGACCTTCGGGTCGCCGTGATAGGCGACCTCATCCTCGATGAATACCTCTTCGGGGAGGTAGAACGTATCTCGCCAGAGGCTCCCGTTCCTGTGGCTGCGATCCAGGGAAGGCGGATCAACCCCGGCGGGGCGGCCAACGTGGCCCTCAACCTCCGCGCACTTGGTTCCGACGTGGAGCTTTTCGGGATCGTGGGACGCGACACCCCAGGCAGGGAGCTTCTCGATCTCCTCAGCGAAAGGGGGATCGGCGTCGAGGGAATCCTCGAAGTTCCCGACAGACCCACCACGCTCAAAACCAGGGTCATCAGCCAGGGCCAGCAGATGATAAGGCTCGATCGCGAGGTAACCTCGCCCATCGATGACGGGCTGGCTGAGGACATCCTGAACAGGGTCAGAGAGGGCCTTGACGACATCGATGCCGTCATTTTCCAGGATTACAACAAAGGTCTCCTTACGGCCCACCTCATCACCAGGTCCATAGGGCTCTTCGGGGAGAGGCTCAAAGCCGTGGATCCCAAACTCGATAACTTTTTCACTTACAGAGGGGTGGACGTATTCAAGCCTAACATCAGGGAGCTTCAGAGGGCAACGGGCATCAAGATCAAAAACGACGACGAGCTTCTCGATATCATGCGCAGGGTGAGGAATCAGATCCAGGCACGCTATCTGGTCGTCACACGCGGGGAAAAGGGCATACTGGTGCAGAGCGACGACGAGCTCATAAAGATCCCTTCTCTTAAGAGGGAGGTTTTCGACGTGACGGGGGCCGGCGACACGGTCATATCCATAATGGTGCTCGGGCTCGCAGCTGGACTCTCTATAGTGGAATCGACGCTCCTGTCCTCCATAGGTGCCGGGATAGAAGTGGGCAAGTTCGGTGCTGCAACGGTATCTCCCGAGGAGCTTCTGGAGATAATACAAAAGGACTGGGAAAACCTCATAAATTCCGTGGAAAGAAAGGAGGATTTGAGATGAAAAGGAGCTTTGCACTGCTGGGCGCAGCGATCGCCCTCATGGCTGTCTCCTCCCTCGCTGGGAAGGCAACAAAAGAAGAGAAAAAGGAAGAATTGACCATAAAAAGGATCCTGAACGAGGAGTCCGACGCGAAAACCAGGGTCCGCATTGCCACCAAGTATAAGGACGTCGATGTGCCCGTAAAAGGCGACGAGAGGGCAAAAATAGTGACCTCAAAGGGCACGATCATCGCCGAGCTTTATGGAAAAGACGCGCCAGTTACCGTGAAAAATTTCATAAGGCTCTCCGAGCTCGGCTTTTACGACGGCCTCATTTTCCACAGGTACGTGAAGAATTTCGTCATCCAGGGAGGAGACCCCACCGGAACGGGAATGGGCAATGCCGGATACAACATTCCTCTTGAGATCTCCGAGAGGAAGCACGTGGAGGGCGCCCTCGGAATAGCCCGTGCCCAGGACCCCAATTCCGGAAGCTGCCAGTTCTATATAACCCTAAAGGCAACGCCGCACCTCGACGGAAACTACACCGTCTTCGGAAAGGTGATAGAGGGAATGGATGTGGTCAAAAAGCTGAGAAAGGGCGACAAGATAATCAGGATAGAGATCTTCCACGCCGAAGAAAATTCAACGGAAGAGGAGAAGGAATAGTTCACACCTCCGATAGAAGTCGGCGTTAAATTTCACCTGCAGAGGAACTGATAATAATTTCGTGGGGGCGACCCGATTCGGAGAATCGGGTCGCCCCCACCTTCATCCCCGGTTTTTTGTTTCGGGAACTCTCATAAATCCCGCCCCTTCAGCATCCCTAAAGCCGGGTTTCTAAACGCTTTCTCTCCCGTCCAGGCTTTCAAGGACAAAAACGGAAGCCAGTGGAGGAAGCTATCCAAGAAAGTGGATCGCCGTTCCCGAACGCTTTCCCCATTTCATTGATTTTTAAGGGACACAACCTATTATGGATTTTTATAACAGACCTACGGAGCTACCTGACGCTCTCGATGGAAAAGGTGCCCTTTTACCAGTCTTCATCACAAATACATGTGGGACCACTACATCCTTTTGTTCAGTTCACAATCCCGTACCCGTGAGAAACCAGCCGATAGAGGGCCGATCAGACCCGATCTCAATCCCCCGTTTCTCACCTGACCACGGCAAACTTGGTTTTCGCCGAGCCGAACCCCGTGCTTAAGAGCGCGAAATAAAGGCCTGGTGCCGGAAGCCCGCCCCGATCCTGTGAGAAATTGACGGTGAGCTCACCTCTCCCCACGTGGATCTCGTCGAAGTCCTTCGTCAGAACGAGCTTTCCTGAAGCTGAGAAGATCTTCAGTGTACCGAGAGTGCTGTATTTCAAGCTGTAAGGAAAGTGGAGGACCGTCGTCTCGCCGAGGTTCAGCGGGTTGGGAAAGGGCGTGTAGAGGACCACATCCTCCTCGGCAGGAGGGACTGTGGACGGCTCGTACTCGATGGCGCCGATGGCATCGGGAAGGCCGTGGCCCGTGACGTTGTTGGAGTCCGGAGCATCGGGATAGCCGGGGATATCGACGGGCTGGGCTGTGTCGAGAAGGACCCTCCTCAGTCTCTCGGCGCTCCAGTCGGGGTGCGCCTGCAAGACCAGGGCTGCGACGCCGGCTATGAGGGCCGTCGAATAGGATGTCCCGCCGAAGGTCCAGAAATACACATTGGTCGAATCCCCGTCGGAGAAGATCGTGTCGACGGCGGCATAGGCCCAATAAGGCGCTATGAGCTCCGGCTTAACCCGTCCATCGGCTGCCGGCCCATAGGAACCCTTTGGGATGAGCTCCCCAGTCAGGGAATCGACAACGTAGGCTCCCGCAGCAATTATGTCCCTCGCGTCGGCGGGAGGCACGAGGGTCGTATCCCCCGCAGAGGGATCGGGAAACTGGGAATGGGCCTCGTTCCCCATGGCACTCACGACGAGAACTCCCCTCGAGAGGGCCATCGACGCTGCCCTCGAGGACACGGGCGTCTCGCCGTCCAGGTCCTCTACTGAATACCAGTCCCGGTAGCCAAGGGAGCTCGAGACGATCTTCGCCCCCTCGTCCGTGGCCCATTCCAGGGCTTCAACCCAGAAATCCTCCTCGATCTGATTTTCAAAACCTATGCCCGATGTCGTGTAGACCCTCTCGGTCTTGGCCAGGAGGAAATCGGCATCGGGAGCAACGCCTATAAGTTCTCTGGGGCTGAAACCGCCGATCACCGAGAGCATTTTCGTCCCGTGATAGGTCGGATTCATGAAGACGTGATGCCTCACGAAGTTGTCGGGATAGACGGAATCGTCTCCCCTCCGCCTCCAGGCCAGGTGAGAACCTGCCCTCTGTGGAAGATCGCTGAAAATGTGAGAAATCGTGTCTTTCTGTCCGCCTTCCACGTTCAGATCCAGAAGGACCCCATGATCGCTGTATGCGAGCTTCAGGATGCCGCCTTTCACGTGAAGAGCCTGAGAAGACGGATAGCCTGTCCTGACGAGTAGAACTGGGTCGCTCCATGACGCGCCCCCATCGGGAGAGAATGCATAATACACTTCGAAATCGTCCTCCGATTCGACGTCGTAGATGATGTGCAGCGTGTCACCGGACACCAGAAGATCGGGCAATGTTCCCCTGCCGATCGCCCTGACGTTCCAGCTCAGGGCATCCTGCGACTTCCCGAAGTAGAGGGAATCGCCCACCGAGAAGAGGAGGTAGTAGGGGCCCTGACCGCCCAAGACGAGCCCTCCGGGGGCTCCGGAACACGAAAATTCCACCTGCCCCGAAGAAAAACTGCCTCCCCCGTCCTCCGAGTGAGAACCCACGAGGCCCCTCTGAGGGTCGAGCCAGAGGACGGAAACCGTATCGCCCTTCAAAAAAAGGACCGGATCGAGAGAGGGATAGGGATCGCCGCTGATGTTAACCGAGCTCATCGGTCCCTCGCCGGTCCTCATCCGGGCGAAGAAAACGTCGAAGTCATTGCCTGAAACGGACTTCTGCCAGACGGCATAGACCGTATCGTCCCTCATCTGACAGTAAGGTTGGAGGGCAAAGGTATCGCCAGGCACCACGTTGACCGGCGAATCGTTCCAGTATATCGTCCCATCGTACTCACTGCCCGAGACGTAAAAGATCGACCACGCATTCGAGAGCCCGTAGCCCCCCAGATCCTCATCGGAGGCTGCGCTGTACATGAGAACGTAGAGGGTATCTGAAAGGGCGATGGAATAAGAATTCACATAGAAGACCCCTTCTGCCGGAAAGGGGGGCGGGCCGTAGCTGTCCGTCACAAGCAGGTGGTCGCCGGAATTGAAATCGTGGGTTTTCAAAATGTTCCCGTTCCTGAAGAGATGCTCAACCGCGGGATGAAGGGAATCGAAGCCTGTGTCGAAAATCGCCACGGGCACTCCCGAGCCGAGATAGCCCTTTTGATGGGCCTCAGGAACCTTCATAGGCGCGAGCTGATCGAGGGAGAGCCCGTAATCGTCGTCAGAATACTGAATGGAATTCACGTCCATGGGCCTGGAAGCCTCCTCAACCCTGGCGCTTTTGACTTCTTCTGTTCTGAGGACCCCGGGATAGGTCCTGAGAACCGACATCCTGTCCGCAGGGACCTCGAAGGAAATGGCGTTCAGCCACCTGGAGTAGGACCTCATTCTCAAACCAGAAAGCTCCAGCCTGTAGAGATCAGAGGGCATGGCAGTTTTGGACCAGAAGGCCCAGTAAGGCCTGAGATTGCCCTGCTCCGCAGCCAGGGCAAGACTGGCCATCAGGATCAAAACAGCCGCTTTACTCTTCATAGGGCACCCCGTATGTGTTTGTTGTTATCGGTTCTATGAGGAGGACAAGGGCCTTTCCCTCCGACTTCGATCTGTGAGGTGTGCCTTTCGGCACGAGCGCCCCTTCCAGCTCCCCGAGGGAAACGCTCTCGTCCCTTGTTTCTATAACTATCTTCCCCTTCAGCACCAGGAAAAACTCATCCTCGTTGGGATGCAAATGCCACCTGTACTCGCCCTCTAACCAGGCCAGGCGAAGGGCCACATCTCCGACCTGCAAGAGCTGAAGCGGAACCCATGCTTTTTGAACACTACCCGCGCTTTCGAGCAGATTGACCTTTTTCAACATGTCTCTATGATAAGGTCAACTTCAGCGAGAGGTCAACTTGTGGGAACCACTGAATATAAGCTGGTTGCAATAACCACAAATTCAGGTTAAAATGTAAATTGAAACATTGTTTCAAAAAGGAGGAGAGATGAAAACCGATGTGCTGATAATCGGAGGCGGACCCGCAGGTATTGTAACTGCTCTGTCGGCCGAGAATACCTATAAGGGCCTGAAAATAACGGTCGTGAGAAGGGAAAAACAGGTCCTGGTCCCCTGTGGAATACCTTACATTTTCGGAACACTGCCATCGCCCGAGTCCGATCTCATCCCGGATAAAGTTCTAACCTCTAAGGGGATAGAGATCATAGTGGATGAAGTCGCCGATGTGGACACCTCGAGCAAAAGGGTTACCCTGAAGAGCGAAGAAGCCATCGAATACGACAAGCTCGTGTTCGCCACGGGCTCGCTTCCCAAAGTACCCCCCTTCGCCAGGGAGAAATTCGAAAACCTGTTTTCCATCAAGAAAAACATCGATTACCTGACGAGGCTCAAAAAGGAAATCGAAAATTCGGAAGAGATAGTGATTATAGGCGGGGGATTTATAGGGGTGGAGATGAGCGACGAGATCGCAAAGAGGGGCAAAAAAGTTACCATCGTCGAGGCAATGGATCATCTCCTCCTGCAGGCCTTCGACGACGAATTCTGCGTTATGGCCGAAGATGAGCTCAGGAAAAGGGGCGTCACCATAAGGACTTCAGCCACCGTAAAGGGCTTCCTGGGAAGCAACAACAGGATAGATTACGTGGAACTCACCAGCGGGGAGAAACTGAGGGCCGACCTCGTCATCGTCTGCGTGGGTTCCTATCCTAACGTGGAGCTCGCCAAGAAGGCCGGGCTCGTCATAGGATACTCGGGAGGCATCTGGGTAGACGAATACCTGAGGACCAGCGTTCCCGACATCTTCGCCGTGGGCGACTGTGCGGAGAAAAAAGACTTCTTCACGAGGGAAGTCACACCGGTTATGCTGGCATCGATTGCGACATGCGAGGCCCGAATTGCCGGCGCCAACCTATACAGGCTGAAAGCGGTGAGGGAAACAAAGGGTACGTTGGGTGTATTCTCCACCGCGGTCGGTGACCTCGTCCTCGGCGTCGCCGGATTGACCGAGGCCAGAGCCAGAAAAGAGGGGTTTGATGTCGTAGTCGGCGAATCGAAAACCGTCGACCGGCATCCCGGCGCTATCCCCGATGCCCACGAGGTCAGGGCAAAACTGATATTCTCAAAGTACTCCGGCGTGATAATGGGGGCACAGCTTGCCGGCGGAAAAGGCGTGGGCGAGATGATCAATATAGCCGGCGTGGCTATCCAGAAGGGCATGACAGCCGTGGAGATGGACACGCTGCAGATAGGAACCCATCCGCTGGTAACTCCACCTCCCACGGCCTATCCCCTCATAACGGCGGCCGCAAACGCCATTCTGAAGATCTTCAAGGAAGAGTAAACTCAGACCTCAAATAAGGCCCTGAGCGGGGCGTGGTCCGAAGGTCGGACCGCGCCCCGGTATTTTCTGTCCACGGAACAGCTTATGGCCCTGTTGTAGAGCTCCTCGCTCACGAGGATGTGGTCGATCCTCAGGCCCAGGTTCCTCCTGAAAGCGCCCATCCTGTAATCCCACCAGGTGAATTCCTTCCCTGAGTTGAATTTCCAGAAGAGATCCCTGAGCCCCGCATCGATGAGACCTCTGAAGGCCTCCCTCTCCTCATCCAGAAAGCAGACCTCTCCCCTCATGACCCCCGGATCAAAAACATCTATCTCCTCGGGAGCGATATTGAGATCCCCCGCCACGAGAAGAGACCTTCCTCTCTCGAGCTCCTTCCTCACGGCCCTATCAAGCCTCCTGAGAAATTCCATCTTGTAGTTAAAAGCCTCCTCTCCCGGATATCCTCCCCTCGGCACGTACACATTTACCCCAATGAAAGATCCGAATTCGACTGCCAGTAACCTCTTCTGCCCGAGCGGATCCTCGAAGTCCAAAGTCGTCTTCTCCCCGCCGAACCTCGTGAGCACTGCCACACCGTTGTACTGAGGCTGTCCTTTCTTTATCACGCGATAGCCGAGTTTCAGAAAGGGTTCCTCGGGGAACTTCTCGTCAGCGACCTTGGTCTCCTGGAAAAAGGCGACGTCGATCTCCTCTTCCTCCAGGAAGCTCACGGCGATGTGCATCCTGGCCCTTATGGAATTAACGTTCCATGTTGTAAAGCTGAGCATGGATGAATTATAAAGCAGGAGAAAGGATTTAAAGAATCGACGTGATCGCTTTATCCTTTAAGCTACTCAAAAGGGGGAGACATGAAAGTCTACATGGTAGGCAACGCCCATCTCGATCCTGCATGGCTCTGGAGATGGCCCGAGGGGGCCGTTGAGGCCGCAAAGACCTGTCTCACCGCTCTTGAACTTCTTGAAAAACACGAAGGTTTCATATTCACCAGGGGCGAGGCCTGGGTTCACAGGTGGTTCGAAAGGGCTTACCCCCGTGAATTCGAGAGGCTCAAAAAGCTGGTCAGGGAAAAGAGGTGGGTCGTGGTCAACGGCTGGATCGTTCAGCCCGACATGAACCTTCCCCACGGAGAATGTTTCGTGAGGCAGAGCCTCTACGGCAAAAAGTACTTCAGGGAAAAGTTCGGCATAGAGCCGAAGATAGCTTACTGCGTGGACAGCTTCGGGCACTCCGGCACCTTGCCCCAGATCTTTAAAAAGTGCGGATACAGGGCCTTCGTGTTCATGAGGCCCCATCCCCACGAGAAACCACTGCCCCAGACCTTCCGCTGGCGGTCGGCCGACGGAAGCGAAGTCCTTGCCTTCAGGCTCGTGACCAATTACGAGACCTTCGACATCGAGAAACTCAAGAGAAACATCGAGGAAACTCTCAAAATCGCATCCCCTGATCTCCCTGCGACCATGTGTTTCTACGGCGTCGGCAACCACGGGGGAGGGCCTACGGAGGAGCAGATCGAGTTCATCGAGAGAAACGAGAATTACAGGGACGGGGTCACCCTGCTCTTCGGCAGTCCGCTGCACTTCTTCGACGAAATAGAACCTCACAGGGATAAGCTGCCCGTCGTGGAAGGAGACCTCCATCCTCACGCCGTTGGCTGCTATTCGGTCAACCTGGAGTTGAAAAGGCTGAACAGAAGGGCCGAGGGCGAGCTCTTACAGGGAGAGGCCCTCGCCTCCATGTCCTCTCTGGCAGGGGGATATGATTATCCCCATGATGCCTTCGAGAAACTGTGGGAGGACCTCCTGATGAACGGGTTTCATGACATCCTCGGGGGCACCACGACGAAGGAGGGTTTCGAGGACTTCAAGAAGTACATCGGCGGCGTCCTGAGAGGTATCGATGAGATCAAAACCGGCGCCGCCCTCAATATCCTGAAAAAACTGGACATCGGTGAAAAGGAAATTGCCTTTGTCGTTTTTAACCCAACGGGGCAACATCGGAGCGAATATTTCGAGTTCGAGCCCTGGATGAACTGGAGGCCTTATGAGAACGCTGTGCTTATAGGACCTGACGGAAAGGAAGTCCCCTTCAGCTATGTGAGGCCTGCTTCCCTTGTCAGGAACATGACCAGGATACTGTTCAGGGTCGATGTGCCCCCCTTCGGCTATTCCCTCTACAGGTTCAGGGAAGGTAAAAGGGAGAGCTTCGAGGGCCTGCGCTACGGCGACAACTGGGTCGAAAACGACTTTCTGAGGATCTCTCTGGAGGGCGATGGGGAACTCAGGGTGCACTTCAAGAGCGGAGACATCGAGCTGAGGGGCGAGGATTTTCAATTTCCGCTGATACTCAGCGACGGGTCCGACACCTGGGGGCACGACGTGTACAGCTTCAGGGGAGAAAAGAAGCCTGTCAGGGTCAGGAGGATCGCGTTTGTGGAGAAAAGTGAACTCAGGGCGACGATTCTGAGAGAATCCATATCCGAGTCCTCGACGATCAAAGAATTCGTGAGCATCTATTTCGACGAGCCCTACCTGAGGACGAGGTTTCTGGTGGATTATCACGACAGGCTGACCGTCCTCAAGCTATCCTATCGCTTCCCCTTCCGCCTGAAAAAAATTCACGCGGAGATGCCCTACGGCTTCTCCACGAGGGAACCCGATGGGCTGGAGTCCCCGATGGGCCGCCTCCTCCTCGTGGAGACGGAAAGATCCTGGTTCGGTTTTGCGAGCGACGCCATACACGCCCACGACGCTGCCGATAACGAGGTGAGGCTGACGGCCGCAAGGTGCGTTCCCTTCGCCTGGCACGTCCCCTACGAGTTACAGCCTGATGTCGAATACGACTACATAGACGAGGGACTCAGGGAATTTGAGTTCCTGTTCTGGCTTTTCGAGGATAGGAAGGGCGATGAGCTCCGATTTTCCGACCTCCTGAACAGCCCCCTCACCGCTATGAGCTCTCTTAGAGGAGACGGAAGCCTCCCGGATAGCCGTTCCCTCCTCGAAGTAAGGTCCTCCCCCAACGTTAGGGTAGAAGTCCTGATGAAAAGGGCCGGGGGAGAATACACCCTGCGGTCCTTTGAGACCCTGGGCAAATCCGGGGAAATATCGGTCCTGGGCAGGAGTTTTGAGGTGAAACCGTACGAGCTGAAGACGCTGGTGATCAGGGGCACGGACGTACTCGAATCCGACACCTGCTTTTGAGGGATTACGGATCTAAAAAATTATATGTTGAGCTCGCCCCTGCGCCTCTAAAGGGCAAAGTGTAGCAAAACGAGAAAAACGAAAAGTGCGCCGCGCAGGACTTGAACCTGCAACCCGTGGATTAAGAATCCACTGCTCTGCCGGGTTGAGCTAGCGGCGCACAGTTAGTGCATTATTATATCGCAAAAAGCTCCATCGTCAAGGATCTGTGCTCAGCCCACGACGGCCCTGATTATCTCCTCCCTGACGCCGTGCTTCCTCAGAAATTCCTCCCTCTCTTTCTTCATCCGGGCAACCCACTCTTTGTACTCGTCGAGCCTTCCGGCTTTTTCGTAGAAAAGCCTGGGATTCAGGATCTCCGCCGGAACTTTCTTCAGAAGCTCGGCGTTTTCGGGGGCATCCACGTCGACGATTTCATAGTGAAAATCGGGGTCGAGTTTCCACTTGATGTTGCCGAGGAAAAGGTGCTCGAGCATGGCAGAGGAATGTCTTATTTTCACTTTCAAGGCTTTTCCCTCTGCCTCATCCCTGGCGTCTCCGCCCACATAGCCCGTGTTCATGAGCCAATTTATTATCCCGGGGTTCTTGGCAGCCAGCTCCGAGAAACGCTCAGCCTGGAGCCTGTGGACTCTCGGGAAGAAGGGCTGGGTAAAGGGAGAGCGCGTCTTTCCCCTTTCCTTTCCGGCAGCGGAGGTTTTCGAAGTCTCGCCGAGCATGAAGTATCCCGCCGCCTGCTCCGGCGACGTGAACCTCACTATGCCGGGGGTCGCAGCATCTTTCCCCTCGTCCCTGTTCAACATGCCCAGGAACTTGAGGGGAGGGAGATCGTTGAGGTCTGCCACGTTTTCAATCGAGGCGAGAGGGATGATGGACCTTCCGTTCTGCGTCCACACCACAAAGTCCCAGCCGTCCTCGGGGACTCCGTATTCGTTCACCACATCCTCCGCCTTAACCCTGCCGGCTATGTAGTCATCGACGTTTTTGGGATCGGCTCCCGTTACGATGAAGATCTCGCGCCACCGCTTTACCTCTTCCGGTGTAAGCACCTGCTTGGAAAAGTCATAGGTGCCGTCCTCGTTCATGTAGACGTTTTCGACCCAGGCCTTCGGATCGATGGTCCCCTTGTAAATAACGGGCTCGGTCTCGGGTTTCAGGCCGAAGGTCTTGGCGAAACAGCCGTTTTCCGTGACAGAGTAAGAGCCGTCGGGCCAGAGGGCGATCATGTCGTCCTGAATGGGCTGAGTGAGCTCACCCTGTTTGGAGAAGGTGGTGGTCGTCTTGCCCGTGCCCGAAAGGCCCATTATGGCCACGGCCCAGCGTTCGTTACCGAGCTTGACCACCTTTGCTCCGGCGTGAAGAACCAGCCCGCCTCTCTGGTAAACGAACTCGTTAAACATCCTGAGGATGCCCTTCTTGCTCTCGCCGAAGTAGTCGGAATTCATGACGTAGGTCGTCCAGTGCTCCAGATCGACGATTATCGCCATCTTGTCGGGCATGTCGGGGAGCTCAAGCCCGGGGGTCATGACGAGCCTGAACTGGGGCCTGAAGGGTTCCTTCAACCTCTCGGGCGGTTCAACTCTCTCCCGAGGGAAGGCCAGAACCTGCTGCATCCCGGCCACGTTCGCGCCCTCTTTCGTGTAGAAGCATTGTATGGCAACGGCCTTGTCTCCTATGCCGTAGTACCCATCTATCTCGATGAGCTCTCCCTGTTTTTCTATGTATTCACGCTGAATGTCCAGGATTTTCCTGGCTCTGTCGGGCTCCATGACCTTGACCGAATAGAGGCCAGCGTCGCTTAAGGGGGCGATGATGTAGGTGTTTTTCTGCATTCTGGCTTTTCTCTTGGTTATCCTGTCGATGTTGTTGTACGCCGAAAGCAGAGCTGCCGGGACATGCTTGAGGGTTATCTCCCTCAGCTCTTCCTGGGTAGGATTCTCGATGTACTTCACGTTGTATGGCTTCAGGTCCTCCCAGGGCATCTTCTCGCTAAAATGCGCCATCGCGAAAAACCTCCTTTGTCGATTTGAGAAAAGATTTTAAACTCATGCAAAAGGACTTTCAATTTTGTGAATATTTGCCAAAGTCCTGAATCGCTCAGGGCTCAGCTTCTCAATACTCCCAGCTCTTTTCCGATCTTCTCAAACTTATCCAGGGCGAAATCCAGATCCTCCCGTGAATGGGTGGCAGAGATCATCACCCTTATCCTCGCCTTGCCCCTCGGCACGGTCGGATAACCGATTGCCTGGGCAAAAATTCCCTCCTCGAAGAGCCTCCTGGAAAACTCCTGAGCGAGGGGAGCCTCGCCGAGCATAACGGGAGTGATGGGCGTCTCGCTGTGCCCGATGTCGAATCCTCTCTCGACCATGCCCTTCTTGAAGTAAGAAGCGTTGTCCCAGAGCTTTCTGACCAGCTCATCGGATTCCATGAGGATGTCCACGGCAGCGATGCAGGCGGCCACATCGGCGGGAGTGACGGCGCTCGAAAAGAGAAACGGACGTCCCTTCTGCTTGAG
>JAGGUL010000004.1 GCA_021158525.1 Candidatus Hydrothermota bacterium
AAATCCAGAATGATATCGAGGGCGACGAAGAGGACGAAAAGGGCGAGGAAAAAGGGCGAAAGGTGCCAGGATATAAGCCCTGCTGAGAAGGAGAGGCCCGATAGAACTGCCAGCGCCCTGGATGATTTGGGGTTTCGACTTCGAAGTCCCAGGAGAAAGAGCGCGACTGCAAGTATCAAAAAGGGCATGGCGAACTCCCTGGCATATCTGTAACGAAAGGCCGCATCGGAATAGAAGAGCCCCGCGCTCCCGAAGTAGTTCAGTTTGATATATGAATTCAGAACGAAGAGAGCCGCGGCCGCCAGAATGTAAAGCGGAAGGGCTATCCTCGCGAGCTTACCGCGTTTCTTTTTGCTCCTCATTTCAGGGGTAGAACTGAAAAGCTCCGAGCCTGTCACGGTATTTGAAAGCGATCAGGCCGGAGACGATGCCGATTAAGGCGCCTGCCAGTACGTCGGTAGGCCAGTGTCTTCTCAGGTATATTCTGGAGAGGCCTACGCCGACTGCCCATACATAAAGGGGAACCGTCAGTTTTCGATAGCGGGACGAGAAGTAAGAAGAGATCAAAAAAGCTCCTGCAGCGTGCCCGGAGGGGAAGGAGGAGTTGCTCCTCGGGCTCACTCCCTCTGGCCTTTTCCTGCCCGTCGTGTATTTCAGGAGATACACGAACCCTGCCGAAGCCAGGGCAGCGGAGGTCACGGCCCTGATGTCCTTCCAGCTCTCCTCGCCGCCCAGTGCCCCGTAAAGGAGCAGGGCCGAGGATAAGACCTTCCCATCGGCCGATTCCGTCAGCCCCCTGAAAAGTGCATCGGAAAGGGGGCTCCTGAGCCCCGATGATATCTCATGGGAGAGAATGGAATCGGGACCAAAGACGGTTAATAAGAGGAAGAGGAGAAAGCTCATCGGATTATCCTGCTGAGCACGGTTTCCCTATCCATTCCCTCGAAGGCCACCCTCTTGTCCCGTGAGGTCAGTCCTGATTTTATCCTGATCCTCTCCCTGTCTATCCCCGACAGGCGGGCCAGGAACCTGATAAGTTCCCTATTGGCCTTCCCCTTTTGAGGCCGCTCTTTGATCTCCACGTGTACTATCCCGAGCTCGTCCATGCCCAGGACCCTGTTCCGGCCCGCCCCCGGTTTGACGCGGAACCTGATGACCGATTCCATTTCAGAACTTAACTTTCGGGGCCTCCTCGGCTCCTTTCTGCGCCTCGAAATAGGGCTGCTCTCTGAAGCCAAACATGTTCGCTATTATGTTGGTTGGGAATTTCTTGATGGTCATGTTGTAATCCCTGACCGTCTCGTTGTACCGCATGCGGGCCACGGCGATCCTGTTCTCAGTGCCGGCGAGCTCGTCCATGAGCCTGTTGAAGGTCTCGTTGGCTTTGAGCTGAGGGTAGTTCTCGACTATGGCCAGGAGCCTCGCAAGGGCGCCTTCCAGTTCCCTGTTGCCTTCCATTATTTCCTCCCTCGTCTTCGCTCCGCTCAGCTTTGCCCTGGCAGCGGCTATGTTCTCGAAGACCTCTTTTTCGTGGGCGGCGTAGCCCTTGACGGTTTCCACCAGGTTGGGGATGAGGTCGAGCCGCCTCTGGAGCTGCGTCTCGACCTGCGCCCATTTTTCGTCCACGCCCTCTCTCAGGCTGACGAGCCTGTTGTAAAGAGAGATGAAGGGCAGGAACAGGATCAATACTACGAGTATTATGGCCAATACGGTTTTCATCTTATCACCACCCGAATTTTTCCCTTATGACCTCTTCGAGATCAGGGGTTCCGATTTCCTGAAGGTCATATCTGACCCTCACATAGGGCTTATTGATCTTTATAACCCTTCCGAGGTCGATCGGCGTTGCGACGACGACCAGATCGGCCTGGGTCCTGTTTATAGTTTCCTCGAGGTCCCTGAGCTGCTTCTCGGAATAACCAACGGCCGGAAGGAGCTGTCCGGTCTGGGGGTATTTCTCGAAGGTCTCCTTTATGGTGCCGACGGCGTTTTCCCTGGGATCCACGAGCTCGGCTGCACCGTACTTCTGAGCTGCCACGACGCCGGCCCCGAAGGACATCTCGCCGTGGGTGAGAGTCGGCCCGTCCTCCACGACGAGAACCCTTTTCCCCCTGATCTTGCTGCCGTCATCAACCACAATGGGAGAAGCCGCCTCAATTATGATGGCTTTCGGGTTGGATTCGACGATGTTATCCCTGACGATCTGGACGTCTTCCGGGTAGGCGCTGTCGATCTTGTTGATAACAACGACGTCTGCCATCCTCAAGTTGGCCTCCCCGGGATGATAGGACACCTCATGGTAAGGCCGCAGGGGATCTGCGACCACGATATGCAGGTCAGGCCTGTAGAAGGGGAGGTCGTTGTTGCCGCCGTCCCAGAGTATCACATCGGCCTCTTTTTCCGCCTCGGCCAGGATCTTCCCGTAGTCGACCCCGGCGTAAACCACGTTGCCCCGATCGATGTGAGGCTCGTACTCCTCTCTTTCCTCTATGGTGCAGTTGTGTCTGTCGAGGTCCTCATAGGAGGCGAACCTCTGGACGACCTGCTTTCTCAGGTCGCCGTAGGGCATGGGGTGCCTTATAACGGCGGTTTTCTTGCCGAGTTTCTTGAGAATCTCGGCCACTCTCCTCGTTGTCTGGCTTTTGCCCGAGCCCGTCCTCACGGCACAGACAGAGATGACGGGCTTCTGGCTCTTTATCATCGTGCCCTTTGAGCCAAGAAGAAGGAAATCGGCGCCGGCCGCTATGGCCTTCGACGCCCTGTGCATAACATAATCGTGGGAAACGTCAGAATAGGAGAACACCACGATGTCGATGTCTTTCTCGACGATCAGCTTTTCCAGATCTTCCTCGGGATAAATGGGGATTCCCTGGGGATACAGTGAGCCCGCCAGCTCCGGCGGATAAAGCCTGCCCTCTATGTCCGGTATCTGAGTAGCGGTGAAACCAACCACCTCGAAGGCCTCGTTGTCCCTGAAACAGACGTTAAAGTTGTGGAAATCTCTGCCCGCCGCTCCCATTATGAGGACTCTTTTCTTCTCCATTGGTTCTCCTCCTTTTAGCTTAGAACCTCTTTCAGAACTTCCCGCAGGACGGCGAAAGCCCTGTTTATGTCCCGTTTCCTTATTATAAGGGATGGGGTGATGTAAATCGCCTCTTTCTCGCGGTTGTTCACGATAATGCCCCTCGACAGCATTTCTCTCTGGACAGCTCCTGCAATTTCCCTTTCCCTGAAGGCGATACGGAGGAGGAGGCCTCTTCTTACCAGGCTTCCCTTTTTGCCCAAGATCTCCTCGATCTCCTTCGTTCTTTCCGAAAGCAAAGGTTCCATCTCCCTGACTCTGTCGAGGAGCTCTTCCTCGAGCAGTTCGACGGTTGTCAGCGCGGCCTGCACCGATAGAATCGGTGCAGGCCGCGCATCCTCAATTATTCCGAGCTCGTTGTCCAGTGATGGCCTCAAGACAATGACGCCCATGGGAAAGCCGGAGGCAACCCCCTCGCCGAGGAGGGTGATATCGCCGATTAATCCCAGCTCTTCCTGGAGAAAAGGGTTGCCCGTTATGCCGGGCTGGATTTCTGTCTCGTCGACGATGAGCAGAATGCCTTTCTCCCTGGCACAGGCCTCAAGGCTCCTCGCCAGCCTTTCCAGCCCGAACAGGATAAAATCCTGGGGCCTGAAGTACAGGGCTGAGATTTTTCCCTCATCGCATTCGCCGATCGATTTCTCAATGTCCAGCTCGGGATTCTCTCCGGGAAAATCCACCCTTCGGAGGGGTTCTGCTCCGCAGAGCCCTGTTCCAGCTCTGCCGAGAACGACCACCTCGGCCTCTTTCCCGAGGATGGAGGGGATCCTCGCCGCCAGGTTTTTCGCGAGAAAGGAGCTTTCGAGGAGGGCCACCCTTCTGTTGGCGGCTCCGGGGATGAGAACCGCGAGCTTCTCTGCGAGTTCAGCAGAAAGACCCGGATAGACTCCTGAAGTCACGGCGAAGAGGCCCTTTTTCAGGAGGTTCATCGCCGACTTCTGAACCGCCGGGTGGCAATAACCCGTCGTCAGCCGGCCAAAATCGCCGGTCAGATCGAGGTATTCCCTGCCGTTCTCGTCGATCAAGTAGGTGCCTGCCGCATTGCGAGCCTTTATCGAGCGGCTCGTTCCCATGATCAGAGAGATATTCCTGTGTTCCAGTTTTTTCATGGCATTAGAACCGTTTCTACGGGTGCTTATTCTATTTCCAGCGCGGGAACAGGTCAAGCTTTTTAACCCGGAGGTCGGCCCTTTCCCGGGGAGTTTCTTCTTCTGCCGATGTTTTACCCGGGAAGTTTTGCCTCGGGGAACGGGCCAGGAGAAACTACGTCTCGTTGCTGTTGACTTTACATCCTCCTTGGTTTACTTTGTTATCCACATGAGAAAGGTCGCGTTCTTTATTCCCGGTTTTTTTCTTCTCTCCTGTGCTTTCTCTTTCTCGGGTTTTTTCCCGAAAGAGCTGAGGAAAGTAGAGATACCAGTCTTTGAGAATAAAACCCTCAGATATGGTCTCGAAGCTTATGTGACCGATGCCTTTATGGAGGCGGTGAGGAAGGACGGGAGACTGGAGGTCGCACCGAAGGGAGAGGGAGCGCTCATCATGGAGGGAACGATCACCAGTTACAGCCGGGAGCCCTTTGAGTATGATAGCGAGGGAAACGTGAAAACCTATAAGGTCACGATAAAAGCCGAAATAGGCTTTTTCGACAAAAAAAGGGGAAAATATTACATGGAGAAGAAGATTTACAGCGGGTGGGGCACATATCGCGCCGATGGCGAGGACGAGGAGGACGGCATCAAGAGGGCCTCCCAGGATCTCGCCGGAGAGGCACTCAGAACCCTCTTCCTCTCTTCTTTCTGAGATGAAAGAATTCACCAAAGGCAAAAGGATACTCGTCGAGATCGAGGACTTCAGCGTTAAAGGAGATGGAATCAGCAAGACGGGGGAAAAACCGGTCGTTGTGCCCTTTTCAGTTCCCGGCGACAGATTGAAGGTGAGGATAACCGATATAAAGAAAACCTATGTCCTGGGCGAAATCGAAGAGATATTAGAGCCTTCAGAACACAGAATAGCTCCTCGATGTCCGCATTTCGGGGAGTGCGGAGGTTGTCCCTGGCAGATGATCGACTATAAGGCACAGCTCGCCTTCAAAAGGGATGCACTTGTCAAATTGCTGTCCGAGTTCATGGGCACATCGCTGCCCCTCGATGATGTCAGCGGGATGGAGGACCCCTGGTTTTTCAGGAACAAGGCTCAGTATCCCCTTAAGAGGCTCGGGAGCGGGAAAGTCATTATGGGCTTCTACAGGAAGGGAACTAACCACATCGCGGATCTCGAGGAATGCCCCGTGGAATACAGGATGCTCAACGAGCTGATAAATCCCATTAAGGAGCTCCTCAGCGCCGAGAAAATCACGGTTTTCGCGAGGGAGCGAAACTGGGGAAAGCTCCGATATTTGATAATGAGGGGCTCGGAGAGGCAGGGGGAAGTTCTCGTGGTTCTCGTGGCCAGGATGCAGGCCGTTTCGGTCAAGCTCGCCCGCAAGATCGTCGAGCTCGATCCCCTTCACATCGTGGGCGTTGTGGAAAACATAAATCCCTCCTATGGCAATGTCATACTCGGCCCCACTTTTAAGAAAATTCTGGGCGCAGAATCCTACAAAGAAAAAATCCTCGGAAACACCTTCAGGGTGTCGGCCGGTTCCTTCTTTCAGACAAACGTGGTTCAGGCGGAGTTGCTTCTCAGAGAACTCAGGGAAAGGGTCGGTGAAACCAGGTTTCTCCTGGACCTCTATTCGGGCGTCGGTCTTTTTTCCATCACCCTCGCCGATAAGGCCCAGCGGGTGATAGGTGTGGAGGAAAACTCCTTCTCATACTTCGATGCCCTTCATAACGCTTACATAAACGATCAGGCCAACGTAGAATTCGTACAGGGAAAGGCCGAAGGAGTCATCATGGGGCTCGGGAAGCCCGATGTGGTGGTCCTCGATCCTCCGAGAGCAGGCCTCCACGATGACGTGATAGCCGGACTACACTACTTGAGGCCCGAGAGGATATTTTATGTCTCCTGTAACCCCAGGTCTTTCGCCAGGGATGCCCTCAGTCTGATCGGGATCGGCTATGAGCTCGTGCACATCTCACCCTATGATTTCTTTCCCCATACACCTCACGTCGAGGTTCTCTCCGAATTCAGGCTGAAGGTTTAGCCCTCAGGCTTTATCATTTTGAGATGATCCTGAACGAATTCGACATTAAAGAACTGGCGGGCTGGCTCAGGAAGTCGGGCGAGAGCCCCTTCAGGGCGAGGCAGATATTCAAATGGCTCTGGCAGAAAGGCGAGAGCGATCCCCTTTCCTTTACCGACCTTCCCATGGCACTGCGGGAAAAGCTGACATCTCAGTTTGAGATCGGACGGGTAAAGGTTGTGGAGGCATTTCGGTCCGGGGACGGCAGCGTGAAGTTTCTCATAGAGTTGCTCGACGGTGAGAAGGTGGAGTCGGTGTTTATCCCTGAAGCCGACAGGAAGACGGTCTGCGTCTCGTCCCAGGTGGGGTGTCCCCTGAGGTGTGCTTTCTGCGCCACGGGACTTATGGGTTTTACGAGAAACCTGAAGGCATGGGAGATCGCGGGACAGGTCCTTGTGATCAGGAAACACCTTGGGCTCGAAAGGGTGACCAATGTCGTTTTCATGGGGATGGGCGAGCCCTTTTTGAACACGGAGGAAACCCTCAGGGCTGTGAGGATACTCAACGAGCCGTGGGGGCTCGGCATAGGCGCCCGGAAGATAACCCTCTCCACGGTGGGGATAATCACGGGCATAAGGAAACTTCTGGCCTTTGATAAGCAGGTGAAGCTGGCGCTCTCGCTCCACACTGCGATTCAGGAGAAAAGGGAGAAGCTCGTGCCCATCGCCCGTCAGTATCCCGTCAGCGCTCTCAAGGAGGCCCTCATCGATTATTACGAAAGGACGCGCCGTCGCATCACGGTCGAATACGTGCATCTCCCGGAGATCAACGACACCGACGAGGATGTGGAAGCCCTCGGTGAGTTTCTGAACGGCATGAAGGCCAAGATAAACCTGATACCATTCAATCCCCATCCAAAGCTTCCTTTCAGACCGCCGGCCGAAGATGAGGTAAAGGCCTTTCTGGAGAAACTCTATAGGTTGCCCCACGCCGTTACGCTCAGAAAGTCGAAGGGGAGGGACGTGAGGGGTGCCTGTGGACAGCTCGCCATCGAGAGAATATAAAAAGCCGCCCGAGGGAAGCCTTATCAAGCTTTTCGATCCGTGGAAAAGTCCTTTCTGTACCTGTCCTCTTAAGTATTCCCTGAATCCCTATACGGGCTGTGCCCATCGGTGCCTTTACTGTTACATAACTTCCTATATCCCCGATGCCTTCAGGGCGAGGCCGAAGGTCAGGCTTCTCAGTCGGGTCGAACGGGACCTCGCGAAGATAGATCTCCAGCTTCCCATCGCCATATCCAACAGCACCGATCCCTACCAGCCCCTTGAGAGGGTGAGGGGGGATACAGGAGCGGTGCTCAGGCTCATCGGGTCCGCCGGAGGAAAAGTCATCGTCACCACGAAATCGGACCTGATTTTGAGAGACCTTGATCTCCTTTCGTCTATGAGAGCCGCCGTCATGATAACGATAACAGGGCTATCGGCTGAGCTGTCGCGGAAAATGGAGCCGGGGGCTCCTCTTCCGGAGCGCCGATTGCGGGCTCTCTGTGAGCTCCGAGGGGCGCGGGTGCCGGTTGGAGTCAGACTTGACCCCCTGATTCCCGGCGTGAATACGGACAGAGAAGGCCTGCTGAGGCTTCTTGACCGCCTGGCGAAGTATTCTCTTCACGTCACGGCTTCCACCTATAAGCCGAGGGCCGATAACTGGAAGAGGATGAAGGCTGCCTTCGGCGACAGGCTCAGGGATCGCGATTACTCCGAGAGGGTGGGGAGGACCAGGTACCTCAGGAGGCAGATGAGGGAGGAGCTGTTGAGCTGGCTTAAGGAAGAGGTGGAAAAAAGGGGGATGACCTATGCCACCTGTCGAGAGGGCCTTCCCGAGCTGCAGAGCGCCGGGAGCTGCGACGGAACACATCTGATCCCCCTTGACAAGCATTAAAAAATCTGTTATATATATTGTCAGAAAATCTCAGTGAAAGGAGGTGAGGACGATGGCGATGGACATCACGAGATGGGATCCCTTCAAGGAGCTCACAACGCTGAGAGAAGAAATTGACAGGATATTTGACTCTTTCTTCGGCAGGGTCCCGGCAGTGGCAGAGAGAGAGGTGGCCTGGCTTCCCGCGCTGAACCTGGAGGAGACCGAGAACGATTTCATAGTGAAGGTGGAGCTTCCCGGCCTCAAGAAGGAGGACGTCAAGATTCACCTGACCGACGACAGCCTGACCATCTCCGGCGAGAGGAAGATGGAAAAGGAGGAGAAAGGCAAGACCTACCACAGGGTTGAGATGGCTTACGGAAGGTTCCAGAGGACCATAACCTTCCCCTCGGAGGTTGAGCCCGACAAGGCCAAGGCCACCTATAAGGACGGGATCCTGACCATAACCGTTCCCAAGTCTGAGAAGGCCAAACCCAAGGAAATCGAGATCGAGATCAAGTGATCTCGAAGGTTTGAAGGGCGGGGGGCGTTAACGCCCCCCGCCCTTTTTATCCCAAAAGAAATGTCTCCTTTCCATGTGTTATTAATGCACTGTTTTTAGACAACGGGCGAAATTGATTTGCTGTTCAAGGCCATTTACAACGGGCTTCGCCTCCTCCCTGATTTTCTCCGGATTTTCTGGTGAAGGTCTATGCGAAGTTTTCCACATCCTGTCGTTGACAGAGCCGGCTTTTCTTCATATAATAAACCAAAAGAGAGGAGAGATGGGGTCTGAGCGTTATCTTATTTTCAAAATATTTCCGGGTGCTGGCGGAAAAGTGAGAGAATTTAGAGTGTCTAAAACTGCCCTGAAGCTCGGTGCTATATTTCTACTTTTGATCCTGTCGCTCGGAACCTATCTGGGAATTTCCCTTTACAGGGCCGGTTCCGAGAGAATCAGGTTCGCCGGGCTTCAGAAGGAAAATTACAGGTTGAAAAAAGAGCTTGAGGTCATCAAGGCCGAGCTCGCTGCGCTGAAGGATACCCTGGAGAATCTCGGGCAGCTCAGCGCAGCCCTTCACACCATGGTTGGGCTTGAGGCGCCGCCCCCGGAGTTCAAAACCATGGGCGTGGGAGGTTATCTCGAGAAAAGAGACGGCAGTCTTAAAGGAGAGCTCGATTACATCCACCTTGAGATAGACAAGCTTCTTGGACTTTCGAAGTTCGAGAGGGAGAATTTCGATCAGCTTCAGAAGAGACTCCTCTCGAGTCGGAGGAGACTGCAGCATACTCCGTCCATAATGCCCACGACGGGCTATTTCACTTCGGGTTTCGGCTATAGAAGGGACCCCTTCACAGGGAGGATAAAGTTCCATCGAGGCATAGACCTCTCTGCCCCCGTCGGTACTCCCGTTATAGCCCCGGCCGATGGCATTGTGAGGAAAGTCGGAAGAGACAGAGGGTTCGGGCTTTACATGGTGGTAGATCACGGGTACGGGATTCAAACCTATTATGCCCACCTTCACAAGGTCGCCGTTCGTCCCGGCAGGAGGGTAAAGAGGGGTCAGATCATAGCTTATGTGGGCAACACGGGGCGTTCTACGGGTCCCCACCTTCACTATGAAGTGAGGGTAAACGGGAGGGCAGTGAATCCCTTCAAGTACATCATTCCCAGAGAAGCTTATTATGATTAAAAAGGCGGTTTTTCTCCTCCTTTCCCCCTTTTTGTTCGCCGTAAATTTGAATGCTTACTATTTCGGGAAGAATAAGGTTCAGTACAGAGATTTCGACTGGTACATAACCTCCACTGAGCACTTTGACATCTATTACTACGAGGGCGGAGAGGACCTGGCCCGGTTCGCTTCGGCCGTCCTCGAAGAGGCTTTCGGCCAGTACAGCAACTTCCTCCGGACGGAGCTCGAGGGGAAGATCCCCGTCCTCATCTATAACTGCCAGAAAGACTTTTTTCAGACGAACGTGACCCTTGAGCTTCTCGAGGAGTCGGTGGGAGGTTTCACAGAGATCTTCAAGAACAGGGTTGTAGTTCCCTTTAACGGCTCCTATTACGACTTCTGGCATGTGCTGCGCCACGAGCTCACCCATGTCTTTCAGTTTTACATTTACTACAGGAAGTCAACTCCTTCTCTCACGGGAGGGCTGAGGGTGACTTTGCCCCTCTGGGTCGTCGAGGGGATGGCCGAATATTTCTCTCTGGGGTGGGATCAGACGGCCGAGACCTTCATGAGGGACCTGGTGATTAACGAGCAGCTCGTCCATCTTTACAACCTCGAGAATTACGGAGGCTATCTCATTTACAAGGAAGGCCAGGCCTTCTATTACTTCGTGGAGAAGGTATACGGACGCGAAAAGGTGAGGGAATTCATCTACCAGCTCCGCTTTAAAAAGGATGTCAACGGTGCCTCCAAGAGGGTTTTCGGGAAGGACCTCGAGGACCTGGACAGGGACTTCAGGAATTATCTGAAGAAGAGGTATTATCCGCTCCTCGGTGAGTTCTCCATGCCCTCTGACCTCAAGAGGCTGACGGATCACGGGAAGAGCGGTGGCTTCATGAACGTGGCACCGACCCTCTCTCCGGACGGGAGGGCCGTCGCCATCGTCTCTGACAGGAAGGGGAACGCCGATGTCCTCCTGATTTCATCGGTGGAGGGAAAGGTTTTGAAGAGGCTCGTCAAGGGGGAGAGCTCTGCCGACTTCGAATACCTTCACCTTTTCAGGCCGGGACTCGCCTTTTCTCCCGACGGGAAGAGGCTCGCAGTGCTCTCGCTGGGGAGGGGAAGAGAGCTCCTCCATATAATAGATGTCAGAAAGGGAAAACCCGTGAAGAAGTTCGAGCTCGACCTCGACGCCGCCTATGATCCCGCCTGGTCTCCCGATGGTTCTCTGATCGCCCTTTCAGGCGTGAAGGGGGGCGAGGCGGATATCTATCTGCTTCACCTTGGTGACGGCACCCTCGAGAGGGTGACCGAGGACAGATTTGACGACAGAGCTCCGGCCTTTTCGAGGGACGGCAGCAAGCTCGTCTTCGCCTCCGACAGAGCACCGGGAAGGAACCAGAGGTTCGGAAGCTATGCTCTTTTCCTCTTTGACCTCAGGGATGGTAAGATAGAAAAGCTCACCCCGCATCTCGGACAGATCTCCGGGCCTCGTTTTCTCGATGACACGACAATTCTTTTCGTTGCCCCCTACAGGGGGAGTCTCAATCTGGCTCTCTATCGGATGGGAGGAGATAGCCTTTATTTCGTCACCGACCTTCTGACAGCGGTGAGCCATCCCTCTCTCGATGCCGATGGCGAGAGGCTGGTTTTTTCCCTCACGTGGGACGGTGGATACGACGTCTTTGAGATGAAATCGCCCTTCAGGCCGAAGTTCGCCGTTCCTCTCAGTGAGGTTGCGCCGATGGAGGTCGTGCTTCCCGAATTCCTGGAGAGAAAGAGGAACTACGTCCTGGATTTCAGCGTGGACTGGCTCAGCGGAAACATGCAGTTTAGCACTTATTACGGCCTTTTCGGCGCGATGACAGTGGGCCTTTCCGATGCTCTCGGCAACCACAGGATAGTGTTCACGTCAGATCTCTATCAGGACATCTCCAATTCGAACTTTGAGTTCCTTTACCTGTATCTCCCCAGGAGGACCGATTACGGCTGTTCCTTTTATCAGTTTTGGACTTTTTACGTGTATCCCTATGATCTCATAATCACGGAAAAGAGGCTCGGAGCCGAGCTTTTGCTCCGATATCCCTTTGATAAATTCAGGAGGATTGAATTCGGAATAGGCTATCTGAGGCCCAAGAGGTACTACTACTATTACTTTCCCGAGTATAACCAGTATCTGCTCCTCCGCCAGGAAAGCAAAAACGTGACTGCAGGCTATCTCGGCTTTGTCCTCGATAATTCCTTCTATACCTATTTCGGCCCTCTCTCGGGCACGAGGGCCTTCGCCGGCGTGGAGAAGTCCCTCTGGTCCCAGCTCGATTACATGACGCTTTATGCCGATTTCAGAAAGTATTTCAGGATAACGGAACGAAGCTGCTTTGCGGCGCGATTTATGGGGGGGAGGTCCTCCGGGAGGAATGCACAGCCCTTCTGGCTTGGAGGCCCTGACAACCTCCGTGGCTACGATTACTATGAATTCAGTGGGACGCGTATGCTCCTTACCAATCTGGAGCTCAGGGTTCCCTTCCTCGATTACCTTAAGCTCTCCTTTCCCCTTCCTCTGGAAATCGGCAATGTAAGGGGAGTGTGTTTCTTCGATATGGGGGCTGCCTGGTCCAGAGATCGCGATTTTAAGCCCTTCGAGGACTACAAGCTCAGAGACCTGAAAGCTGACATCGGGATAGGTCTCAGGCTGCTTCTGGGCTTTTTCAGCCTCAAGTTCGATATGGCGAAGAGGACCGATTTTTCCAGAATATACCCGGGGACGCGGTATTACCTTACCCTCGGGTCCGACTTCTGATTTACCTTTTGGAAGTGAGCCACCTTGACATTATAATAGGTTTCTGACGAAACCCGAGAGGAGGGAAGAAAACGATGATAAACATACCCGAATTGTTGAACGTCGCGACCCTCTATGGGCAAGAAGGTCAGCCTCCCCCTTCCGGGGGATCAGGGATCATGGGCCTTCTTTTCCCCCTGCTCCTGCTTTTTGCCCTTTTCTATTTTCTTCTGATCCTTCCGCAGCAGAGGCAGGAGAAGAAGAGAAAAGCCATGCTCGCCGCCCTTAAAAAGGGCGACCGGATCGTGACTACAGGAGGAATAATAGGCACCATCATCAAGATAGATGAGAATGTGGTGACCCTGAAGGTCTCGCAGAACACCAACATCAAGATCGAGAAGGGCGCCGTGAGGGGCGTTTTGAGCCCCCAGGAGGAGTCTACGGGATGAGCGTTCTCCCCATAAGGATCATCGGCGACGATATTCTGAGGCAGAAGGCCGAGCCCATCGCGGATGTCGAGGGCGAGCACATAAAGCTCGCCTATGACATGGCCGAGACCATGATAGCGGAGAGGGGAATCGGACTGGCGGCGCCTCAGGTCGGGAGGTCGGTTAGGCTTATAGTCGTGGATCTCAAATATCTGGAAAAGGGAGATTCGCCCCTCATGCTGATTAACCCGGAGATAGCATATATAGAGGGTTCCGTTTCTATGGAGGAGGGCTGTCTTTCCATTCCCGGGCTTTTTGCCCACGTGGAAAGGCCTGAGAAGGTCGTGGTGAAAGGGTTGGCCATAAAGAACGAGAGAAAGGTGGTCGAGGTTGAAATCAGTGCCGATGACCTCTACGCAAGGGTGCTCCTCCACGAGATAGATCATCTCGACGGCATTCTTTTCGTGGACAGGCTGCCTCTTGAGGAAAGGATTTCTCTTCTCGCAAAATGGCAGAAGGAAAAGGAAAAGCTTTTGAGCTCGAAGAAGAAAAAGGAAGCGAGCCTCTGAAGCGGGCTTTCAGTTTTATCTTTCTGGGAACGGGGGAATTCGCCGCAAAAGTGCTGGCCAGGCTTCTGGAGCTCGGCGCTTCCCCTTCCTTCGTTATAACTTCTCCCGATAGGCCTAAGGGGAGGGGACTCAAGCTGCTCCCCACGAAAGTAAAGAGGATCGCCATGACTTCGGGATTGCCCTGTGCGGCGGAGCCAAAGCCCAACGAGGATGCTTTTATCGACGGGGTCCTCGAAAAAGCCGGCCGTCCAGATTTCATTCTTGTCTCCGATTACGGCTTTATCTTGAGTAAGAGATGGCTTTCTCTGCCGAAGATAGCTCCGCTCAACATTCATCCCTCTCTCTTGCCGAAATACAGAGGGGCAGCTCCGATCGAGAGGTGTCTGATGAACTGCGAGAGAGAGACGGGACTCACGATAATGGTCATGGATGAAGGGGTTGATACGGGCCCCATTGTCCTGCAGGAAAGGGTCAGGATAAAGAGAAACGAGACAGGTGGCGAATTGAGGGAGCGGCTTGCCCCCATGGGGGCGGAACTCGCCCTCTCGGCGATGAGAGAACTTTTTGGCGGTAAGGCAAAACCCCGATCCCAGATTGGAGAGCCGTCCTACGCACCCAAGATAAAGAAGGAGGAACTGTGGATCGATTGGAAGGGCCGGGCGAAAGATATTGCCTGTAAGGTAAACGCCCTTTCTCCATCACCGGGGGCCAGGACCTATTTCGATTCCCTCTATGTGAAACTCCTGAGGGCATCTTATGTCAGGGATGTAAAGGGTGATCCCGGGGAGATAATCATCGCCAGGAAGAGGCTTTTCGTCGCAGCAGCCCGAGGTGGAGTTGAGATCCTGGAGCTCCAGCCCGCTTCGGGAAAGCCCTTAAAGGCATCAGCCTTTGTGCAGGGACGAAGACCCGCTCGGGCCCGGTCGGGGCCATAGAGACCGCTGCTTTCTAAACCCTCGTTGACACAAGGCTTTGAAGATACTATAATTAAGCTCAATTTTTGGTTCAAAAAGGAGGTCGAATTTGAAAGGAGTTAAGGTAGAGTCTATTAGGAATTTCGTGTTGATTGGACATGGAA
>JAGGUL010000024.1 GCA_021158525.1 Candidatus Hydrothermota bacterium
CGTCAGCCGTAAGGAGATAAGAAAAGATGGCCAAAAGAGTTAAGATAACAAAGCCTGAACCCCGCTGCTCCTTCTGCGGAAGGAAGCAGTCCGAGGTGGGAAGGCTTATATCGGGAAGCGAAGGTTACATTTGTCCGGACTGTGTCCGGCTCGCCTATGAGATCCTCCAGGATGAAGAGAGGCTCTTCAAGGATTCCAGGATAATCAAGCCACCTCCTCCTGAGGAGATCAAGGCTTACCTTGACGAGTACGTCATAGGACAGGAACAGGCCAAAAAGGTGCTCTCCGTTGCCGTTTACAACCACTACAGGCGAATCTCCATAAGGAAGAAAGATGCGGATCTGGAGAAGGCAAATGTTCTCCTCATAGGGCCGACGGGCACCGGCAAGACATTGCTCGCTCAAACTCTGGCGAAGCTGCTTCAGGTTCCCTTCGCCATTTACGATGCCACTCCTCTCACGGAGGCGGGCTATGTGGGCGAGGACGTGGAGAACATACTGGTCAGGCTCCTTCAGGTGGCCGACTACGATGTCGAGAAGGCCGAGACCGGAATAGTCTACCTCGACGAGGTGGACAAGCTCGCCCGCAAGACAGATTCTCCGTCCATAACGAGGGACGTTTCGGGAGAGGGCGTCCAGCAGGCTCTCCTCAAGATTCTCGAGGGGACAGTGGCCAACGTTCCGCCCCAGGGAGGCAGGAAGCATCCGGAACAGTCCTTCATACAGTTCGACACGAGAAACGTCCTCTTCATCTGCGGGGGAACCTTCGACGGCCTCGAAGACATAATACGGGCGAGGCTGGGAAGCAGGAGCATGGGCTTCAAGGCCGACATAAGGCAGCTCACCGACGACGAGCTCCTTTCCTACGTGGAGCCCGAGGACCTGGTGAAATACGGCATGATCCCCGAGTTTGTTGGAAGGCTCCCCATAATAGCATCTCTGCACTCTCTGGGCAAAGAGCACCTGAAGAGAATTCTCAAGGAACCCAGAAACTCGCTTTTAAGGCAGTTCACAAGGTATTTTGAGATAGAAGGGGTGAAGCTAACCATCACCGATGATGCGCTGGAAGCCATCGCTGACCTGGCTATGAAGAGGAAGACCGGCGCTCGAGGGCTCAGGGCGATCGTCGAGGAATCGCTCCTCGACACCATGTTTCACCTGCCCTCAAGGAAAGACGTGGGGGAGGTGATAATCACGGCAGAGGTGATATACGAAGGAGCACCGCCTCAGTTTGTCCTTCGAAACCGAAGGAGGGAGAAAAAGGCAGAGTAATGGAAAGACAGAAAAATCTCGTGTACCCTTTAATTCCTCTCCGGGAGATAGTACTCTTCCCGGAGGCAATTTTGCCTGTTCTGATAGCGAGGCCTTTTTCCCTCAGCGCCGCGAGACATGCCCTTTCCCTCGATAGCCTCGTCGTTTTCACCACGCAGAAAGACAGCGGGGTGGAGATCCCCGACATGGATTCTCTCCACCGGGTGGGAACAATCGGAAAAATCCTCCAGTACATCACGCCTCCCGATGGCAGCATACGTTCCATAGTCCAGGGAATTCAGAGAGTTAAGATAAAATCACTTCAGTACAGAGATGACTATTACGTGGCGGAGATCGAGGAATATCCCATTGAGAGCGGCGATTCATCGAACCTGCCAGAGCTGACCAGGCTGCTAAAGGAATATTTTGAGGAATACCTTCAGTTCCAGAGAAACCTGTCCGAAGACCTCACCCTGAGCCTGATAGAAGGCAGTTCAAACCCCCTTAAACTCGCCGCGGGCCTTGCCACACACCTCCCGATCAAAACTCAGGAAAAACAGGAACTCCTGGAATCCCCCGCCCTCGAGAATTTCGTGGAAAAGCTGATAGGAATAATGCTGCGGGAGATCGATTTCCTGAAGCTCAAACAGGACATCGAAGCGAGAGTGAGGGAGGAAATAAGAAAGAGCCAGCGGCAGTATTTCCTTCAGCAAGAGATGCGCGAAATACAGAAAGAGCTCGGCGAAGAGGGAGACAACGAATTCGCCAAAATGGAAGCCGAGATCGCCAGCTCCTCCATGCCCGAGGAGGTCAGAGAAAAAGCTCTATACGAGCTCAACAAACTGAGAAAGATCCCTCCCCTGTCCCCGGAGGCCACCGTGGTGAGGAACTACCTCGACTGGCTTATTCACCTTCCCTGGGAAAAAAGGAGCAAGGACAACCTCGACCTAAAGAGGGCTCAGAAAATTCTGGACGAAGACCATTACGGCCTCGAGGAGGCGAAAGCCCGCATCCTGGAATATCTGGCCGTCATCAAGATGAAGGGCCACATAAAGGGGCAGGTCCTCTGTTTCGTCGGGCCTCCGGGCGTCGGCAAGACATCCCTCGCCCGCTCCATAGCCAGGAGCCTGGGCAGGAAATTCGTGAGGATGTCCCTCGGCGGAGTTAAGGACGAGGCCGAGATAAGGGGGCACAGGAGAACTTATGTGGGCGCCCTGCCCGGTAGGATCATCCAGCAGATAAGAAGGGCAGGGACGAAAAATCCCGTCTTTCTGCTCGATGAGGTAGACAAAATAGGTATGGATTTTCGCGGTGACCCTCAGGCCGCCCTCATGGAGGTCCTGGATCCCGACGTCAACCGGCAGTTTCAGGACCATTACCTCGAGGTGGACTTCGACCTCTCGGAAGTCCTCTTCATCACGACGGCCAACTCCCTGCACGGCATACCAAGACCCCTTCTCGACAGGATGGAGACCATATACCTGAGGGGTTACCTCGATTACGAGAAGCTCCAGATAGCCAAGAGGCATTTGATCCCGCGCAAAATTAAAGAGATGGGTTTCAAGAAAAGAAAGATAAAGTTCGACGATGCCGCCATCCTGAGGATAATCAGGGAGTACACCCGCGAGGCAGGGGTCAGGGAGCTCGAGAGGCAGATAGCCCGGATAATGAGAAAGGCCGCCAGGGAATATGTTACCACCGGAAAGGGAACTCGCATTACCGAAAAATCGGTCGAGAAATTCCTCGGACTCCCCCGCTACAGGAAGCAGGAGGCGGTCAAGGTGCTCCCGCCCGGCGTGGCCTACGGACTCGCCTGGACCGAATACGGAGGCGAGATCCTCAAGGTCGAGGTGGCGGTGGTGAAGGGAGGCGGCAACCTGGAGCTCACGGGTTCCCTCGGAGACGTCATGAAGGAGTCGGCAAAAGCTGCCCTCTCTTATATCAGGGCTCATTACAGGAAATTCGGCCTTCCCCAGGACTTTTACAGGGATGTGGACATACATCTCCACGTGCCCCAGGGAGCCATCCCGAAAGACGGGCCCTCGGCAGGCGTCGCCATACTGGCAGCGATGCTCTCGGCCCTGACGAAATCCCCGGTCTCCGGAGAAGTCGGCATGACGGGTGAAATCACCCTCAGCGGGGAGATACTCCCCGTGGGAGGCCTCGAGGAGAAGATCCTGGCGGCGAAAAGGAGCGGAATAAAGAGGGTCCTGCTCCCCAAAGCCAATGAAAACGAGATAAGGGAGATGAAAGAGGAACTGAAAGCCGACATAGAGCTTCTTTTTGTCGAGACCCTCGACGATTTTGTGGACAAACTTTTCGCGGGAAAAACATGGGAAAAGATACCCTACAAACAGGAGGGCGAATATTCGAGGTGGATAAGCCTGTAGAGAAGAAGAAAGAAAGGGCTCTCCTTATCGGCGTGGCATCGTCATCAAGGGACAGGTGGGTGGAGGGGGACAGGCTTGAGGAACTGGCGCAGCTCGCGGAAACTGCAGGGGCTGATGTCTTCGAAAAGATACTCCAGATCCGCGAGGAGATCGATCCCGCCTATTATGTGGGCAAGGGAAAGGCCCGGGAACTGGCTGAGCTCGTTAAGGCTTTCGATATCGACCTTCTCATCTTCGATGCGGAGCTCTCCCCCTCTCAGGTCAGAAACCTCGAAGCGATCACCGGCGTGAAGGTCATAGACAGGACGGAGCTCATCATGGACATCTTCGCCCAGCATGCGAGAACCTCAGAGGCAAAGATCCAGGTTGAGCTCGCTCAGCTGCTCTACAGACTCCCGAGGCTCACCGGAAAGGGACTCGAGCTCTCCAGGCTCGGAGGAGGAATCGGGACGAGAGGGCCTGGCGAGAAAAAGCTCGAGGTGGACCGCAGGCGAATAAAGGACAGGATAAATTTCCTGAAGAAAAAGCTCATGGACATCGAGAGAACCAAGAACCTCCAGAGAAAGCGCAGGAGGAAAATTCTAAAGGTCTCGCTGGTGGGCTACACCAATACCGGAAAGTCCAGCCTCATGAATCTGCTCACTTCCGCGCACGTGAAGGTCGAAGATCAGCTTTTCGCCACACTGGATGCGACGACGCGAGTACTGCACATTCCCGATTTCCCGATAAGAACTGTGCTCTCCGACACCGTCGGGTTCATAGAGGACCTACCACCGGGACTCATAGCCTCTTTCAGGGCAACCCTGGGCGTGGCAAGAGAAGCTGATTCACTCTTGCACGTGATAGACATAAGCCATCACCGCCTCGAGGAGAGAATAAAGATCGTCGACAAAGTTCTCGAGGAAATAGGATGTTCAGGAAAAAGAATGATCAGGGTTTTCAACAAGATAGACCTTCTCCTCGACCGATCCATAATTGAGAGACTCCGCGATGAATATCCGGAGTCGGTCTACGTCTCGGCGAAAACCGGAGAAGGCATCGAGGAACTCAGGAAAACGGTCAAAAGGGTCCTGGAGGAGATCGCTCCTGGACTTCAAAAACTCGGAGCCAACCTATGAAGGGCGTCGTCGTCGTTCCGACGTACAATGAGAGAGAAAATATCGAGGAGCTGATCGAAAAGACCCTCAGCACGAGCCCCGACATAGACATCCTGATCGTGGATGACAATTCACCCGACGGGACCGGTGAGATCGCCGAAAAAATAGCGAAGGAGAACCCCAGGGTGAAGGTCCTTCACAGGCCCGGGAAAATGGGGCTGGGCTCGGCCTACGTGGAGGGTTTCAAGTGGGCGCTGAAGGAAAATTACGACTTCGTGATGGAGATGGACGCCGACTTCTCCCACAACCCGGAGGACATCCCCAGGTTCATCGAGAAGATAAAGGAATACGACCTCGTGATCGGTTCCAGGTATACCGACGGGGTGAGCGTCGTCAACTGGCCCATATCGCGGCTTCTTCTCTCCTACTTCGCCAATATTTACGCCCGCACCGTAACCGGCGTTCCCATCATGGACCTAACCGGCGGTTTCAAGTGCTTCCGCAGAGAGGTTCTGGAATCCATAAACCTGGATACGATCATGTCCGACGGATATGCCTTTCAGATCGAGATGAACTACCGCGCCTACAAGAAGGGGTTCAAGATAACCGAGATACCAATCATCTTCATAGAAAGACGGGCCGGCTCCTCAAAAATGTCGAAGAAAATAGTCTGGGAGGCCTTCTGGCTGGTCTGGAAACTCAGGTTCGGCAGAAAAAATTTCTGATCAGCCTGTAGCCTTTATTATCTGAAGGCTCCTCGAGGCACCTATGCGGTTCGCCCCCGCTTTTATCATGAGAACTGCATCCTCGTAAGTTCTTATTCCACCCGCAGCCTTAACGCCGAAATCGGGGCCCACAGCCTCTCTGAGGATCGCAACGTCGTGCAGGGTCGCTCCCCCTTTGGAAAACCCGGTCGAAGTCTTAACGAAGTGAGCGCCAGCCTTTTTAACGAGAAGTGCCGCTTCCGCCTTCTCCTCGTCGGTAAGAAGACAGGCCTCTATGATAACCTTGAGGGTGAATTTGTAGGGCAGTTCAGCTATCTCGGCGATCTCGTCCTCCACATAGGCACGCTCACCCGCCCTGAACATCCCTATATTCATCACCATGTCTATCTCCTGCGCGCCGTCCTCAAAGGCCCTTCTGGCCTCCAGAACTTTGAGCTCTTTTTTATTGGCTCCCAGGGGAAACCCGACGACGCTGCAGGTCTTTACCCCGCTCCCCCTTAGAACCTCGCTGACGAGACTCACATAGGCCGGATTAACGCAGACCGAGGCAAAACCGTATCTCAGTGCTTCCTCTGCAACTTTCCTGACATCAGCTGGCCCGGCCTCCGGCTTGAGAAGCGTGTGATCGATATAACGGGCCAGCTCCGATGCCGGGAAATCGATCGGGGCTCCCTTCAATATCTTTTCCCTCTCGGAAGCCCTCACGAGTATCTCCCTGACATCCATCGCGCTCCTCCTTTTCTTTGAAAACAGAATAAACCCACGGCTTGCCCCCGATCAAGTGGTCTTTCAATGAGTTTTACTTGAAAAAGCCCCCGTTAACTCTTAAAATTCAGGGAGTTTCAAGGAGAGAATGACATGTTAGATATACGCTACCTAAGGAGCGAGAGGGAACTACTGGAAGATGCCCTCAGGAAAAGGGGAATGGATCCGGCGATCCTCAACGAGCTTCACGTCCTTGACGAAAGGAAGAGGAAGCTCCGCAAGGAGGGCGATGATCTCCGTAAGGAAAAGAACGAGCTATCGGAAAAGGTCAAGGACCTGAAGAAAAGCGGCCGGGACGCGAGCGAGCTCATCGAGAGGATCAAGGCGATGAGCGCGAGGATCAAGGAGATAGAGGAGGAGGAGAAAAAGGTCGCGGAAGAGTTCAATTCTAAATGGGCCTACATACCAAACACCCCCCACGAGAGCGTCCCTGTTGGAAAGGACGAGACCGAGAACGTGGTTGTGAAAACCTGGGGCGAGATAAAGGATTTCCCCTTCGAGCCGCTACCCCACTGGGACCTGGGCGAGAGGCTTGGGATTCTGGACCTGAAGGGCGCCTCGGAGATGTCGGGTTCTCGCTTCTCCCTCCTCAGGGGAGCAGGCGCTCTTCTTGAGAGGGCGCTGGTCAATTTTTTCCTGGATCTGCACACGAAAAAACATGGCTATACCGAAATTTTCCCTCCCTTCCTGGTCAGGGAGGAGACGATCTTTTCCTCGGGCCAGCTTCCCAAGTTCAGGGTAGAGGTCTATTACATCGAAAAGGACGACCTCTATCTCATACCGACGGCCGAAGTGCCGCTGGCCAACCTCTTCAGAAACAGGATCCTGAACGAAGATGACCTGCCCATGTACTTCACCGCCTATTCGGCCTGTTTTCGTAGGGAGGCTGGTTCTTACGGAAAGGACGTCAGGGGAATCATCAGGATGCATCAGTTCAACAAGGTGGAGCTCTTCAAGTACACCAGGCCGGAGGATTCATACGACGAGCTGGAAAAGATGCTGAAAGATGCCGAGGAGGTACTGCAGCTCCTCAAAATACCCTATCGCGTAGTCGCCCTCTGCACTGGGGACCTGGGTTTTGCGGCGACGAAGACTTACGACATAGAGGCCTGGGCGCCGGGTGTCAAGAGATGGTTGGAGGTGTCATCGGTCTCCAACACCGAGAGCTTTCAGGCGAGGAGAGCTGGCACCAGGTTCAGGAGAAAGGGAGGGAAGGTCGAATTCGTGCACACCCTCAATGGCTCCGGCCTCGCCACACCCAGAACTTTCATAGCTGTCATAGAAAACTACCAGAGGGAGGACGGTAGCATAGAGATCCCCGAGGTGCTCAGGCCCTATATGGGCGGCATGGAGGAGATACGTTGATCTTCGGCGCTCTCCTCGCTGACGTTGTGAGGCACAGAAGGCTGGAGGATTGGCCTAAAAAGCAGAAGGTGCTCCTCGAGATAGCCGAAAGGATCAGCGAAAGGTTCGGGGATTCCCTCGAGTTTCCCGTCGAGATGTCGGGCGGAGATCGCCTTGTGGTCCTCCTCAACAGGCCCGAGGACATCAACCGCCTGCTCCTCGCCTTCGAAGAGGAGCTCTTCGTGAGGGAAGCCGACATAAAGCTCCGATGGGGAGCCGGTGTGGGAAGCCTTAACCTCATGGACTCCCCCCACACCACCACGGGCGAAGCCCTCTACAGGGCTCAATCTGCCCTGGAATATGCCCACAGGGAGCGTCGCTCCTTCGCTTTCTCTCTCGGCAACGCCGATACGGATCGCCTCCTTACCCTGTTGAAAAACACAGCTCACGGCATCAGGGAGAGGTGGACGAGCAGACAGAAGGAGCTGAGAAGGGCGATTATAGAATTGAGAGAGCGCGGCTCCGAAATCTCCCAGGTGAAACTCGCCTCCCATCTCGGAATGTCACAGCCGGCTGTTTCGAAGATGATGAAAGCCATGCTGTTCGAGGAACAGGAGCTACTCGAACGCGAGATCGACGTCAGGCTGAAATCTATAACCCTGTAAGGTTATGAGTCCGAATATAACCCTCAACGGCTATAATCTTCGCCTTCTCCTCCAGCTCGTCGTCGCCCTCTCGCTCTACATTATCATCTTCGTGTACCTGCTGATACCGCGTCTGCTCGCGGTCCTATCCATTTCCGTCACGAGCAAGACCCACGTGGAGGATTTCCCCTCGATCTTCATCGCCGATTTTGACGAGATCTGGTATGACCCCGTGGAAAAGACGCTCTTCATGACGGACAGGTTCAAAAGGGCCGACTACGAAAAATTGATGGAGAGAATAGGAGGCAACCCCGAGCTCAGGAAAACCCTGCGGGACCTCTTCAGGAAAAAATCGAGGGACACGGGCAGGCTAATAGGCCTTTTCGAGGCGATCCTGCTCCTGACGGTGATCCTCTATACGGGGAAAATGGACATCCTGGGCTGGTACCTCGCCGCCAAGTTCATCGCCCTGAACGCTCGGGACAAGGAAAATCAGCAGTATTACATACTCGGCACCATCATAAACGTGTCTCTCATCGCCCTTTATTCGCTCCTGTTTTCTGCTTTATGGCGGAGGTTAGTCCTATGAACGACCTTAAAAGGGAGATAGTCAGGTTTTCGAAGCTCATGTACGAGAAGGGATATATCGTGGCCTCCGATGGGAACATGAGCGCCAGGATCGAAGCCGACCGATACCTGATAACCCCGTCGGGGAAAAGAAAGGGGGAACTAAAAGAGGAGGAAATACTCCTCATAAACAACCACGGAACCGTCATCGAGGGGACGCTGAAGCCCTCCATCGAGATCTGGATGCACATCTGGATATATGAAACCAGGCCCGACGTCAACGCCATCGTCCACGGCCATCCCCCTTACGCCACGGCCTTTTCCTTCCACATGCCCCGTGAATACGAGCCCCTCGTCCCCGAGATCAAGGAATATCTCGGGCCCTTCGGATTCGTTCCCTACAGGGCGCCGGGTTCCCGGGAGCTCGCCGAGCTCGTGAGGGAAAAATGCAGCGACCACAACGTTCTCATCCTTCACAAGCACGGCGTGGTGACGCTGGGGGAAAGCCTCGAGGACGCTTTCAACAGGCTGGAAAGGCTCGAGTTCGAGATAAA
>JAGGUL010000052.1 GCA_021158525.1 Candidatus Hydrothermota bacterium
AGCCTCAGGAAAGAGATAAAGAAGCTAAAAGAACTCAAACTGGAAGAAAAATCAAAGGCCCGGATATAGAATGGCGATGTGAGGCGGAGGAGAGAGACCCCCGATTCTCTGAATAGGGCATTTCCTATCTCCCTATCCCGCCTTGGCTTGACAGAAGGGAGAACCCGGATTAAGCTATTGCGGTGAATTCGGCTACGAGGAGGAAGAGAATAGCCCTTTTCGGGGCGACGGGCTCCATAGGGAAAAGCACCCTCGATGTCATCAGGAGATTCCCGGATCGTTTTGAGCTGTTCGCAGTGTCCTGTCACAGCAACATCGGTGCCCTGGAGGACATAATCGACGAGTTCGGGCCGAAATATGCGATCGTCACCGGGGAAGGAAACCTCAAAAGGACCGATTTAAAGGTCTTGCGAGGGAGAGAAGGGCTCGAGGAGGTCGCCGCTCACCATGAGGCCGACATAGTGTTGATAGCCACCCTCGGCACCATCGGCATCTTTCCCACCCTTGCCGGGCTGAGGGCGGGCAAGAGAATAGCCCTCGCCAACAAAGAGACCCTGGTTGCTTTCGGAAGTGTTGTCGTGAAGGAACTCGAAAACTCCAGAGGAGAGCTCATACCGGTGGACTCGGAGCACTCGGCCCTCTTTCAGTTGCTTCTCGGCTGGAAAGACGACGCCGAAACGCTGATACTGACGGCCTCGGGAGGACCGCTCAGAAAGCTCTCCCGGGAGGAAATGGAGAGGGTGCAGCTCGCCGATGTGCTCAGGCATCCCACCTGGAACATGGGAAAGAAGATTACCGTCGACTCGGCCACCCTCATGAACAAGGGCCTCGAGGTGGTAGAGGCTCACTGGCTTTTCCGCTTTCCACCGGAGAAAATAGAGGTAGTGATACACCCACAGTCGATAATCCACGGCCTTCTGAGGCTCAGGGACGGAGCTCTCGTAGCTCACATGTCCACGCCCGACATGAAAGTACCGATCCAATACGCCCTGACCTACCCCGAAAGGCTTCCCTCGGAGGTCAGGTCACCGGACCTGCCCGACCTCTCCTCGTTGACCTTCGAGTCCCCCGATTTCGACCGGTTTCCTCTCCTGAAACTCGCCTACGAAGCCCTCAAAAAGGGAAGGGGATTCCCCGCCGTCATGAACGCTACGAACGACATCGCAGTCAAGGCCTTCCTCGACGGCAGGATAGGCTTCCTCGATATAGAAAATACCGTTTTCACCGTGGTCAACGAATTCGAGGGCACCGAGGAAGACCTCGGCGCCCTCATCGAGGCAGACCTCTGGGCCAGAAGAAAGGCCAGGGAGGTTGTCGATTCCCTTGTATAGCCCTTCGGGCTCTCTTATAATCTTTCCCTGAAGAGAGGAGGAAAAGATGAAGCTTCTCGAATACAGCTCAAAAGAGGTAATGAAGGAATTCGGGATAAATGTTCAGCCCGGTTTTCTCGCTAGAAACATGGAAGAAGTGAGGCAGGCGATCGACAAGCTGAACTTCCCGGTCGTGATAAAAGCCCAGGTTCCGGTGGGCGGAAGGGGGAAAGCGGGCGGAATTAAACTCGCTTCGAACAAAGAAGAGGCTCTGGAAAAGGCCGAAAAAATCCTCAGCATGAAGATAAAGGGGATACCCGTGAAGAAAGTTCTGGTCTCCGAGGCGATTGACATCGACAGGGAATTCTATCTCGGGATCGTCATAGACAGGAGGAGCGGCAAGGCAGTGGTGATGGCATCGGCAGAGGGCGGGGTTGATATAGAGGAAGTGGCGAGGACAAAACCGGAGGCCATACACAAACTGGAAGTCACCCCCCGGTGGGGGCTCAGGCCTTTCGAGGCCCGGGAGCTGATGTTCAAAATCTTCGATGACAAGAAAACAGCCCTTAAAGCCTCTGGTTTCCTCCTCAAACTTTACAGTTGCTTCGCCGAAAAGGACGCCCAGCTCGCCGAGATAAATCCCCTCGCCCTCGACAAGCAGGGAGAACTCTGGGCCGTCGACGCAAAAATACTGATCGACGACAATGCTTTGCCCAGACACCCTGAGCTGGAATCCCTGAGGGACATGGATTACGCAGACCTTAAGGAGCTCGAAGCGAAAGAGGCCGACCTCTCCTTCGTGAGTCTCGACGGTTACATTGGCTGCTGCGTCAACGGTGCGGGGCTTGCTATGGCGACCATGGACATTATCAAGAAATACGGAGGCGAACCGGCTAACTTCCTGGACATAGGAGGAAGTTCTCGCCCGGAAAAAGTCCGAAAGGCAATGGAGATAATCCTCAGGGATCCCAAGGTCAGGTCGATTTACTTCAACATCTTCGGTGGCATAACTCGCTGCGATGATGTCGCAAAGGGCCTTATCCAGGCCTTCAAAGAGCTTAACGTCAAACAGCCGGTTATAATTCGCCTGACCGGAACCAACGAGGACATAGCGAGAAAAATGCTCGAGGAATCGGGCCTTCCCCTTCATCCCGTTAAAACGATGAGGGAAGGGGCCATCAGGGCAATTGAAATGGCGGGTGAAAAACCCCTCATTTAGGAGGTCGTCATGAGAAAAATCATCTTCCTGCTTTTTTCGACCCTTCTCTTCGCAGAACCCAAGCTCGATGTCTCGAGCGAGACCTGGGACTTCGGCACGCTGAAGGAGGGAGAAAAGGCGGAACACGTTTTCATTCTCAAAAACGTCGGCGACGACACCCTCGTCATCTCCAAAGTCAGAGCGACATGCGGCTGCACTGCCACCCTCCTCGAGGACAGCATAATACCTCTTGGCGGCGAGACGAAGCTAAAAAGCTCCCTCCGCACAATGGGCATGTCGGGCGTATTCCACAAATATATCTACGTATATTCCAATGACTTCGAAAACCCTCGCATCTCTCTCGTGCTCACTGGGAAAGTTCAGAGGGAGCCGGCTCCCCGAATCAGGGTTTGGCCCACCATAGTGAGGTTGAACCGGATATCCCCAGGGGACGAGGAGAGATTCGTCGTATCGGTGCAAAACTACGGGGAGCTTCCTCTCTATATCTATGAGGTGAAAACGAGTCCGGGTATCCAGCTGGAATTCATGCCCGAGGATTCGATACCCCCGAAAAGCAGCATAAACCTCAACTTCAAGTATGTCCCGACTGAGCCCGGACCGATAGAGGAGCTCATCACCATCAGAACCAACGATCCCAGGATCTCCAAAATATATGTTTTCGTGAGGGACAAGGAAGAAAAGAGGGAATAGCGATCTTCGCCCGGAAACTCAGCTTCTGCCCTCCACGCTGAACTCGGGGATTCCGAACCAGAAACCAGTCCCTCTTATAAAGTCGAGCTGGGCCTGTATAAGGTCGTAATGGGCCTGTTCCATCTCCGCGAGAGTTTCAAATAACTGCTTGACCTCGGGGTGATCCGCCTTCTGTGCCTGTTCCCTGTAAAAATCCCTCGATTTCTTCTCCTGCTCAAGCGCTGCCTTAAGGGCATCGATCTGGTGCGCTTCAGCCCTTCTCGTGGATTTTCTCTTCTCCATGCCTTTCAACCTGGGCACAAGTTCGGAGAGCTTTTTCTCCTCGACTTTCAGTTTGCCTATCGGCATATGAGCGGCCTCCTTTTCAAGCAGATCCTCGAGAAGTCGCATGTGCTCAAACTCCTCTCCGGCAAGCCATACGAACATACTTTTGCCGGTATCGTCGGCGGTCTTCTTCGCGAGATCGAGATAAGTCTTGAGCCCCATCTTCTCGAGCTCAATTGCAAATTTCAGCGCTTTGATCATCTCTTCGTTTTTGGACATATCACATCTCCTTTCAGCGGGATGCCTTACATCATCCCAGATCTTTGAGGATCTCTTCCGCCACCCTTTCCGGAGAGAGACCCATAAACTCAAAAAGGTCCTCCGCCTTGCCCGAAGGGGCATAGCTGGCCAGACCGAATTTCCTGAACTTCGCGGTCCATCCCTTTTCCATGAGGACGTCGGCGATTATTGAGCCCAGGCCGCTTTTGACGTTGTGATCCTCGTAAACCGCTATGTACCCCGTCTCCGCAGCTTTTTTGAGGACATCGACGTCGGGATCCAGGACCGAAGCCATATTGACCACCATGATGGTGACGCCTCTCTCCCTGAGTATCTCCCAGACCTTCACGCCCCTCCAGGCTGTCTGCCCGTAAACTATGAGGGCACCTTTATCCCCTTTTCTGAGTATATCAGCCCTGCCGTACTCGAAACGATAATCGGCATCGAAGAAGGGACTGCCGTCCTCACGGGTAATGACAGGAGTCTTCGACCTTCCCACGCCGAGGGCATAATTTCCGCTTTGAGACAATATATACCTCGTAGCCCTGTCTGTCTGGTTGGGATCGGCCGGGACTATGAGCCTGAAACCATACAAATTCCTCAGCACCCCCACGTAGTCAATACAGTGGTGGGTCTTGCCGTCCTCACCGACATCGATGCCAAGATGGGTCGACGCGACCTTCAGATTTGTCATGTTTATGTCGTTAAGCCTCTGCTGATTGTAGGTCTCATCGATGTTGAAAACGCCGAAATCGCCCCAGACGGCCAGAACGCCTTGAGAGGATAGCGCTCCCGCCACTGTCGCCGTGTTGTGTTCCTGAACCCCGGCCTCAAAGAAATTCTCGGGGAATTCCCTGGCGAAACTGTCGACTTTGACCGAGGAAGCCAGATCGCAGTCAAAAACGGCGATGGGGGTCCGTCCTTCCACCCCGACATTTGCCCTGCCTATATCGGCCAGGGCGTTGCCGAAAGCAGACCGATTATCGAGTCTGTCCTCAGATGTGTACACCCGCGGAGTTCCGGGGTCTATGTTAATCTCGTATTGAACGGAGATTCTTTCCGTCGGCTTTACCTTCTCGCGCAACTCTCTGTATCGATCGAGATCGCTGGACAACCCAAGCTCCTCCAGGGCTTTTTCGAGTTCATCCTCGGTGAGGGGCTTGCCGTGATACTTCTCTTTGCCCTCCATAAAGGATATGCCCTTGCCTATGGTCGTATAAGCCAGAATGGCCACGGGAGAATCGAGGGAAAGGCTGTTCCTTATGGAGAGATAGAGTTCCTGGAAATCGTGTCCGTTGACCTCGATGACCTCCCAGCCATCGGAGAGGTAATTCTCCTTGATGTTCACAGGCATGATATCGAAGGTATTGCCGCTTATCTGCTTCCTGTTGTAATCTATGACCACCGTGATGTTGTTGAGGCCGTATTTTCTGGCAAAACGCCTCGCTTCCGCCACCTGGCCCTTTGCCTGTTCGGCGTCGCTCATGGCCACGAAAACGTGAAAATCCTTGCTGAGAAGCCTCGAAGCCAGAGCAAAGCCACAACCTGCCGATAACCCCTGTCCGAGATTGCCCGTGTCCCATTCCACTCCCGGAACCTTCCTCTCGACGTGACCCTCGAAAAGGGTCCCCGCTTTCCTGAACCCTGCAATAGCTTCATCGATGTCGAAAAACCCGAGTCTGCCGAGAACCGCGTACACGCCGGCTGATGTGTGCCCGTGACTCACGACGATCCTATCCCTATCCGGGTCCGCGGGGTTTTTCGGATTCACGTTGGCAAAGGAATAGAGGATAAGGAAAATATCGAGGGAAGAAAGGGCACCTCCGGGGTGCCCCGATCTGGCAAGGGTTGTCATCTTTAAAATGTCACCCCTCGCGAGTTTTTCGAGTTCCTTTAGCCTCTCAATGTCGCTGCTTTCCAGTTTCTCCTTGACAAAACGAGCCATAAACTGACCTCCTTGGCTTCTTATTTTAATGTAGAGGCTATCCCTTTTAAAGTTTTTTCGCCCAAAGCAATGCAAAATTTCATCTCTTGACAAATGGACATAAGCCAATTATCTTGAGTATGAGGGAGTTCCCTCGAGGAGGTCGTTATGAGCAGAATTCTTCTCTCCCTTCTGTTAGCGGCAGGGTTCCTCGGAGCCGGACAGGTTCAGCCCCCGGGAATATACAGAGTCATAAGCGGTGTCCCTGACTGGAATCAACCGCCGGCGTCGAATTCCACAAATTACTGCGCCCCAGTTGCCGCGCTGAATATCCTCGATTACTGGCAGAATGTGATGAACTCTCAACCTGCCTCAGGGCTCGTTGACCCGAACGATGCCAACGTCTACCCTTCGGGCTCCAACACCGCTGACCTTATAGGCTATTTTATGGGGACGAACGGCGCGGGTAGCGGATGCAGGACAAACAACGCGGCCAATCCGATGCCGGGAACCTATGTCTCCGATCAGGACACAGGGCTCGAGGAATACATCGCCTGGAATTCGGCAAATCAATTCTGCCCCGGAGATCCCGCACCGCCGCCGTGGAAGTCCGGCCATCAGGGCTGGATCGTCTCCACTGACCTCGCCGGGGTTTTCGGGAATCACACTCAGGCGATCAGTGCAGGGCTTCCCGATAAGATAGACTTCAACTTCTGGAATCCCGTCTATACCGGAAACTATTTCGTTGACACCATCTACTTTTCTCCTCCCGAGACAGTTTACATCTATTCGTGGGGCGACAGCGTCAGCTCCTCCACTAACCCCCAGGAACAGTGGGGCTACGATATAGGCCACGCGACCACGGGGGTTGGATACGCGATGAGCAACGATTCGATATACGCCATAGTCCACGACAACTGGCCATCGACACACACAAACGTGATGATACCATGGGCTCACATAATGGCAGTGCTCTATGTGACCCCTCCCCCCACCCTGATCTCCGAATCCGGCTCCGGCGATGAACCCAACTTTCTAAGAGTCACAGGTAAAGGCAAAAGCCTCACTTTCTCCTTTAACTTAAACGAAAGCTGTAGTGCGGAACTGACTCTTTATGATATAAGCGGAAGGTCGATAGAGAACATAACGTCGGCCAATTTCGGAAGGGGCAAGCATGCGATAAGCTGGGACGCCTCAGAACTGAGAAGCGGGATCTACTTCGCCCTCCTTAAAATCAACGGCCGGAAAGAGATAAGTACGAAATTCGTCTACATTCGATAAAGACGAGAAACCTGTTAGCGCAAGGTGGGAAAATAGTGCCGCACTGCCTCCAGTATTTCGGCGTGGATGTGGGGATTGGCGGCCACCACGTTCCCTGTATCGAGGTAATCATCGCCTCCTTGAAAATCGGTAATAATCCCGCCTGCTTCCTTAACGAGGAGGCAGCCGGCAGCTATATCCCATTTAGATAGGCCTATTTCGAAAAAGCCTCCGAAAGTTCCAGCAGCGACATAGGCGAGATCGAGGGCCGCGGAACCGGCCCGCCTTATGCCCAGAGTCTTTAGAAACAGATCCCTGAAAGCATCGAGATAGGGGCCTATTTTTTCCCTCGCCCTGAAAGGGAAACCCGTGGCGAGCATTATCTCCTCCAGCCTGCGAGATGGGTTTACCTGAATCCGCCGATCGTTCTTGAAGGCACCGCCGCCCTTTACCGCCGTGAACAGGTCGTCCCTCAGGGGATCGTATATGACCCCGGCAAGCACGGTGCCCGATTTCATCAGAGATATGGACACGGAAAAGAAAGGAAAAGCGTGGATATAATTTGTCGTGCCGTCGAGAGGGTCGATTATCCAGAGGAGAGATCCGTCGCCGGAGGAACCCGATTCTTCCGCCAGGAAGGAGGATTCGGGGAATCTATCCGTTAAAAAGGCCTTTATCGTCTCCTCGGAGAGCCTGTCCACGTAAGTCACAAAGTCATTGAGGGCCTTTTGACCCACGTCCTCCCTCTTTATCTTCCCGAAGTGCTCCCTGAGCACCGATCCCCCGAGAAGAGCTGCCTTTTTTGCCGCTTCGAGATAAGGATTCAGGTCCATCATCCCCACCTCATCAGGACTGCCCCCCATGTGAAGCCAGCCCCAAAGGAAACCAGAAGCACGATATCGCCCTTCTTGAGCAGTCCTTTTTCCTGCATCTCCGAAAGGGCGATTGGAATCGAAGCGGCGCTCGTGTTTCCGTACTTATCTATGTTCACATAAACCTTTTCGGGGGGAAGGCCGAGCTTCTCCCTCGTGGAATCGATGATCCTGATGTTGGCCTGGTGCGGTACGAGCCAGGTTATATCCTCGGGGCTCATGCCGGCTTTCTCCAGCACTATTAGCGCTGACTGCTGCATCCACTGAACTGCATGTCGGAAAACCTCTCTCCCCTTCATCTTGAGATAATGCTGCCTGTTTTTGATCGTTTCCTCCGAGGTAGGCATCCGAGAGCCGCCAGCAGGAAGATACAGGAGGTTGCCCAGCTCGCCGTCTCCTCCGAGATAAGTCGATATTATCCCGAATTCGCTGTCGTCCTTTACGAGCACCGCAGCCCCGGAGCCGTCTCCGAAAAGGACGGCGGTGTTCCTGTCCAAAGGATCCATTATTCTAGTGAGCACCTCCGTCCCTATAAGCAGTCCAGTCCTGTAAGTATCGCCAAGGGAAAGAAGGCCTCTCATTAACTCGAGGCCATATATAAAGCCGGGACAGGCGGCCTCCATGTCAAAGCAAGGCCTTTCCCTTATCCCGAGTCTCGCCTGAACGAGGCAGGCTGTGGCCGGAAAGCTCATATCCGGGGTAACTGTGGCTACAACGATGACGTCGAGATCCTGCGGCCGTACTCCAGCCCTGGCCAGGGCGACCCTGGCTGCCTCATAGGAAAGATCCGAGTTCGCCTGGTCCGGCGATGCATATCGGCGCTCCTTTATTCCCGTCCTGGTGACTATCCACTCATCGGAAGTATCCATTATCTTTTCCAGATCCTGGTTGGTGACCACCTTATCCGGGACATAGTGGCCTATCCCGATTATCCTGACTCCCATTTTTCCCTCCTTATGAATCTATACTCCAAACAAGCCGAAAAGGATCTTAGAAGAAAACGACAGCATTCCCTTCAGGTAAATCGAAAGGGGATCGATTCCCACGAGCCTCGGCAAGAGAATCAGAATGAGAATAAAAATAGGCCCCATCCTCTCGATGTTGTAGAGGGTATAGCTCGGCCGTGCGAAGCCGGTAACTATCCTCCAGCCATCGAGAGGAGGGATGGGAAGCAAGTTAAAAAATGCCAGAAGCAGGTTTATGAAAACCATCGTGTAAAGAAGGGAGCGAAGGGAACCGGCAAAAGCGGCCGGAAAAAAGCCAGAGGGTATGAACTTCATCAGAACCGCCGATCCTATGGCAAGCAGAAAGTTGGACACCGGCCCCGCCAGGGCCACAAAGACTATATCCTCCCTCCTTCTCAAGTAGTTGGGATTTACCGGCACAGGTTTGGCCCATCCTATCCTTATCACATAGAGCATGACGAGGCCCAGAGGATCGATATGCTTGAGCGGATTCAGAGTCAACCTCCCCGCGAGTTTGGCTGTAGGATCGCCGAATTTATAGGCAACCCACCCGTGGGCGTATTCATGAACGGTCAAAGCGAGCAGTATGACCGGTGTGAGTAAGATAACCTGTGTGAAGAAATCTCCCACCTCAAACTCCTATGAGAAGGGCTATAGCCACGCCCATGAAGGCGCCGACGAAGACCTCGAGGGGCGTATGTCCCAGAAGCTCTCTCAGCCTCTCTTCCCTTATCCTGTGTTCGATCTGTAACTCGTCGATCATCCTGTTGATAACCTCAGCCTGTTTCCCCGCAGCTCTTCTCACTCCGGCTGCGTCGTACATAATTATAAAGCTTATGATCAGTGTCACGCCGAAAAGGGCCGAGTTAAACCCTTCTTTAAGGCCGACCATCGTGGAAAGCGCCATGACCGTTGCCGAATGTGAGCTCGGCATGCCGCCCGTCCTGATGAACCACCTGACATCGGGCCTGCCATCTCTGAGATAATAGAGAAAGAACTTGAATAGCTGGGCGAGCATTCCCGTGAGGGCAGGAACCCATAAAACCCTGTTGTCGAAAATGCCGCTGAACCCCATTACTCGCTCCTCTCCACTATGTAATCGGCAAGCTCCACGAGAACCCAGCCTTTTTCCTCGCCGATTTTCTCCCTGATGAGCTCCTTGATCCGATCCCTCAGAGCCCTGGCATCTGAAAGGGCGGCCTCCACTCCCTTCAACCTCACGTAGGTGCACTTGCCTCTCTCCAGATCCTTTTTGACGCCCTTCCCCATCTTCTCTTTCTCACCGATCTCGTCCAGGATGTCATCGGTGATCTGGAAGACGAGCCCCAGCTCGGCCCCCACCTGGCGGAGCGTCGACAGGAGATCCTCCCCTGCCCTGCCGACTATACCTCCCACGGCGAGGGAACAGGAAATCAGGGCGGCTGTCTTCCTCCTGTGGATGTCAATGACAAGGCCTTCGCTCGGCTCCACGCCCTCGGATATCAGGTCGAGCACCTGACCGCCCGTGAGGCCCTCGGGTCCCGTAGCCCTTGTGATCTCGCGGATGACCGCTACTTTCACCTCTGCGGGAGCATCCGCCTCAGCTATCAGGCGAAAGGAGTGAGAAAAAAGCGCATCACCGGCCAGTATGGCCAGCCCCTCGCCGAAGACCTTATGGCTCGAAGGCTTGCCCCGCCTCATGTCGTCATCGTCCATGGCAGGCAGGTCGTCATGGATAAGGGAAAAGGTGTGTATCAGTTCAAGGGCAGCGGCAAAAGGAAGGACCTCGGAAATATCTTTCCCTCCGGCTATCTCGTACCCGACTATGGCGAGGATCGGCCTCAACCTCTTGCCTCCGGCGAAAAGGGTGTATCGCATGGCCCTGTGAAGTATCGGGGGAAAATCGGATTCCCCTGGAAGGAGAGCGTCCAGAGCCCTATCCACCAGGTCCTTTCTCTCAGTCCAGTAGCTTTTAAGTCGCCCCTTCATAGCAAAGTGCCTTTTTCTCCCATATCACGGAGCAATTTTAATGAAATGTGCGAAAGAGGTCAATCTGCCGGGAGATAAGCAAAAACTGAGAGAACCCTGAGCCGGCTTTGATATTTGTCCTATTCCGGACGGTATTGCTCTCCAGCGAAGCAGTCAGCCTGAGTGGGCCACTTAATGGAAAGGAGAACGCTCTTGCCACTGAAACAAAGGCCAGCAAAAACGCACTGATCAGCCTTTTCTCAGTTTTATCTCGATAAACCTTTTGCCCGCGAGATCCCCTGTGGGGAACCTGTTTTCGGCCCTTATATAATCCTCCTTGAGGGCGATCCCCGACTTGATCATGTCCAGCACGACTCCCGCACAGTCCCCGGCCACATCAGCCCTGTCATCGTAAACAACTATATCTATCCCGCTGACGAACTCCTCCCTGGCCATGTTCATGGCCTCCCTCAACACATCGTTCCCCCAGGGAGTGAGCTTGAAAAGTTCGGGATCATAAGCCCTGGAGGCTTCGATCCTTATGACGATCTCGCGCCCCTTTCTAAATGCAAAAGCGGGAACATTGATGTGCTCCAGCATAAGGGTCACGGTATCCTTATCCACCACATCTAACATGCAGGCATAGGGAGTGCCTATCTCCAGCAACTTCCCGTCATCGGTGAGGCCGTCCCACTCGATCTTTTCGGGAGGTCGCCCCTTCCCGCTCAAGGTCTTCACGGGAGTTCCCGCAGGATCTATTATCCTCAGCCGCCAGAACCTGTACCTGCGCCTCACTTTCCCGGGAAGTTCTATCGTTATCCTGTCGACAAGTTTCTTCGAGGGCAGAGGTTCTCTCAAAAATCCCGAGTGCTGCACGATCCCGGGGAAAAGGGCCACTTTCATTTTACGGTCGAACTCACCCTGTACCTTAATCTCCTTGCCGACGAGAAGGGTATCGAGGGCCTCGACGGGATCGAGCCAGAGTCCGAGAAGGGGCTTGGGCTCGTCGATCTTGATCTCAGCCTGCGCCTCGATCACCTCTTTCCTCACGATTTTTCCGCTGTCAGGCTCCTGACCCGCAAGGGCCGAAGCCAGACAGAAGACTGCAAAAATCAAACTCACCGAATCTCTCATTTCCTCCACCTCATTTTAACACGAATTTGACCACGAGAATTCCCCATTGTATCTTATCTTTCAGAGCCTCCGGCAGGGGCTCGAACCGCCATCTCTTCAAAGCATTGATGACGGCATCGTCCAGCTCAGGATATCCCGAGCTGGATTCCACGAAAATACTCGAGCCCTTTACTTCTCCAGACGGCAACACCAGAAATCTCACGACCACCGTACCCGAAATGCCCTTTCTCTTCGCCCTGACAGGGTACTCGGGCAGCACCTTTCTCAAGATTTTCCTGTCCTTGACCTCGCCCCCTATGGAGAGGCTGGACTTCGCCTTCCTCTGGGCCGGCAAAGGCTTGAGCTGCTTTTTCTCCTCGATCTTTATTTCCTTTTTCTTCTCGGGCACATAGGTTTTTTCGAGCTCTATTTTTTTCTCGATGCCGGCCTGCCCGGAAAGAGAAACCAGGCCACCGCTTCCAACGGGGGCAGTTCTCTTCTCCAATTTCACCGGCTCTTCCTTCAATATCTCCGCAGTGCTCTTCAATTTGCTCTCATCGGTGCTGAGGGCTATCACGTCCTCCACAGGTATGCCGGCCACGGGCTCAACTTTCTCGAGATCGATGAGGGCCTGCGTCTCCAGTTTCTTGTGACCGTCAAGGTCGATCTTCGGGGTCTCTATCGGCTCCGGAGCCGTCTCCTCGGCAACATGGATCTTCTCGATGGCAGGAGGGGGAGCCTCCTTCTCCTCGGAGCGTCCTGCCAGCAACGAGAGGATGTCGGGGTTCTCAGAAACTATCGGCGACTTTTTAATCACCTTCTGAGCACTGGGGGGATAGCTCATATCCACAAAGGTGACCTCCCTTATTTTCTCCGCCTCGGCCTCCTCCTTCCTGCTGTCAAGGTAGGCGATCAGGGCGAGGTGGATCAGAACCGAAGCGGCTATTGCCAGGTAAAGGGAGATCCTTCCGTTCATAATCTCTTCTCTTTTTTCTTCACGGTGGCAAAGGCTATCCTCTTTGCACCGAGAGATTTAACTACAGACAAAAGATCGATAACCTTGCCGAAATGTTCCTTCTTGTCGGCCCTGATAATGGTCAGCCTGTATGGATCTTTCTCGTAGTACTGCTTGAGCCTGGCTTTCAGGCTATCGGGCGATATGGGGCGATCGTTGAGGGTGAGGAGGCCTTCGGGCGTGATCGTGATGCTGAGGTTCTCCTCCAATTTCGTCTCCGCCGTTCCGGTCTCCGGCAAATTCACCTTTGTGCTGGAATGGGTCAAAAGCACTGGTGCTGTCACCATCAGCATTATCAGCACAAGCATGGCAACGCCGGCCATGGGAACGATCGTCTCCGAAACGGTATCTTTGAAGTGATTCATCCTCTCCTCCTCAAAATCACAAGTTCTGCCGCTCCCTTCTCTTTTGAAAGGTCGAGGATTTCTATCACCCTCTCGTAGTCAACCGACGTATCGGCGGAGACGATAACTTTTCTGTCGGCACTCCGCTTCAGAAGCTCGGGGAGCAACTTCCCCAGTTCTTTCCTGTCGACGGGCTCGTCGTTCAGAAGGATACTTCCGTCGGACTTCAGGTAGATGTTGACCTTTATATCGCTGGAGGGTTTTCCCTTCGTCGCGGCCACCCCTGGGGCATTCACGAAAATGCCCGTCTCAAAGACAAAAGGAAGGGCCACCACAAACATTATAAGAAGGGAAAGGGACACGTCCACAAGAGGGACTATGTTGACCTTCCCCCGTCGTATTCCCTCGTATTTCCTCTTACCTCGCCTCATCGCTGGCTCTGTGGTGAGACCCCACGAGGAGATAGAGCAGTTTAGACTTCATCGCCTCCATCTCATTTACCGTGTCCAGGGCCTTATTTGCGAAGTAGTTATAGAAAACCACAACGGGAATCGCGATGATAAGTCCGAAAGCCGTCGTGAGGAGCGCTTCAGCTATGCCCGAGGCGACCACAGCAGGCCCTCCCGATCCCGTCACAGCTATGTTGTGAAAGGCCTTGATGAGGCCGACAACGGTTCCCAGAAGTCCGAGAAGGGGTGCAATAGTGCCTATGGACCCCAGGGCTCCCAGATACCTCTCCATCGCCCTCCGTTCATCGAGAACCGTGCTCTCGAGCAGTTCGTTCATGCCATCTTCGTCGAGGTCGTCGTTCTCCAGCGCTATCCTGATGAGATTGGACACAGGATCTTTCCTGCCCCTGAGCAGTTCGAGGGCCTCTTCCTTCCTTCCCGAACGCAACAGGTTCTTTATCCTGTTGAAAAGCTTGCCCCCGCTCTTCCTGCGCCTCAGCCAGAAAACATATCTCTCGATCACGAAGGCCAGAGCCATAATCGAGACCAGTAAGAGCAGGTCCATAACCCAGCTGGACTTAAATATCTGAAACAGGCTGCTTCCCAACACCATCTTTATTTACCTCCTTGAATTGATTTGAGATAAGCGATCTTATCCTCCAGGGCTTTCCTTACCCCCTCATCGGAAACCAGCTCGAGCATCTCTCTGTAAACAGAAAGGGCGTCTGAGTAAGCGCCTTCTTTCTCGTAAATGGCGCCGAGATCGGCCATCGCGCGGAGCCAATCGGGATCCTGGCTCCTGTATCTCCTGGCCCGGCTGTAGTATTCCTTGGCTTTGACAATGTCACCCTTTTCCCTGTATGCCTTCCCGAGAAGGTAGTAGTACTTGAGTTTTTCCACTTTTCCTCTCGGTGGATTTATGAGAAGCATATCGATGGCCTTGTCGTAGTCTCCACCCTCAATCAGCATCCTCGCGGCTTCTGCCTTCATCTCGAAACCCCCGCCCGAGGATGAGCCCAGGACCTCCACGGCCTTCTCCCGTTTACCGAGCCTCTTGTAAACGAGGGAGAGATACTTCCTGGATTTCTCCGCATATTTACCATCAGGGAAACGTTCCTGGAGCTCCTCGAAAGTCCTGGCCGCCTCCTCCAGCTTGTTCTGGTTATACTGCGCCACTCCCAGGTTGAAGAGGGCGAGGGGCTCGTCATCGGAGCCGGGGAAATATTCGAGAAACTTCCTGTAGCCTTTCTCGCTCTTATCCCATTCACCGAGAAGAGCATAGCACTCGGAATAAAGAAGCTGAGCCTTGGGAGCCAGATCGCTATCGGGAAATCGCATGACAACCTTCTCGAATTCACGGGCTGCCTCCCTGTATTTCTCATCATCCATAAGGTTTCTCGCCAGCTTAAACTGTGCCTCAGCAGCTATTTCCAGGTCCTTAAAGTTCTCCGCCAGAGCCCTCAGGGCCGAAGTATCGCTCTCCCCTTTCATGTAGAGGCACATGGCCAGGCCCTCCCTTGCAGAGCCTTTCCTCTTGTCGTCCGGATAAAGCTGAAGGAACTTGGTGAATTCCTCGATTGCGCGATCAAAATCCTTCATGTTGTAGTAGGCCTGGGCCATCAGAAGCTGAGCAGTACGTGATACCTCATTGTCCGGGTAATGCTGAGTCAGCCAGCGGAAAAGGGCGATAGCCCTGTCGTACTTGCCGGCCTTGTAATAGGTATCACCGGCTTTAAGGGCTGCCATGGGAACTTTCTCGCTCTCGGGATATTCCTCGAGCAATTTCTCCCAGCTCTCTATCGCCTGAAGATAGTACTCGAGCTGATAATAGCTCAATCCAGCATAATAAAGGGATTTAGATGCGAGGTCGGCCCTTTCAGGGTAGTCCCTGTGCAGGCTCTCGAAGAAGCTCAGGGCTTTCTCGTAATCTCTCAGATTGAAGTACACGACGCCCAATCCGAAGCGGGCCAATGGAGTTCTTATTGAGTCATCTGGAAACAGCTCCAGCACATGTCTGAAAGACTTCTCTGCCTCCTCATAGCGACCCACGTGAGCCAGAGTGAAACCGTAGCCTATCTCCGCAAAGGAAGCTATCTCATCGCCCGGATAATCCAGAAGAACCCGGTGATAAAGTTTTTCAGCCTCCGGGAAATCGCCATGGTAGTAGTAAGCCTCGGCAAGGTAATAGAGAGCGCGCGGGAAATAAGGGCTCTCTATCTCTTCATGCTCCGCGAGAAAGCCTGCCCCCGCCGCTATCGCCCGGTCGTATTCGTCGGCCCTGTCGAGAGAATTGAGGAGCATGGCGAAGCTCAGGCCCAACAATTCACCGTCTCTTGATGCCTGGAGCACCTTCTCGAAATAGGAGGCTGCCTCTTTAAATTCACCGGAAGCGTAATAAAGGGCCCCCGTGAGGTAATCTCCCATGCCCTCGAGGCCATAATTGCCCTCCTCCCCTGACAGCCTCGATGCTATTTTCATGGCTTCCTCCACGTTCCCCTTTTCGGCGAGGGCCTCAGCTGACCTCATAAGAGAAAAGGGATAAAAGCCCGAGCGCCCGTAGGTGTCAGCCACTTTTCTGAAAAACCTGATGGCCCCTTCGCTGTTGCCGAGCTCCAGTTCGCATTCCCCCATATAATAGTAAGATGCTGCCGCCAGCGCTTTGTCACCCGATTCCGATGAAGCCCTGAACAGCGAGAGGGCTTCGTTATACCTCTTATCTCTCAGGAGACAAAAGCCCGCCAGAAACTGCGCATAGGGTTTTAACTCGCCTTCGTAATCCTTGAGATAGGTTTCAAACCGGTCATAAGCCGCATCCATGTCACCGTTTAGAAGAAGGGCCTGTCCCTGGGAAAAAAGGCTCAGCCCCCTGAGGGAAGTGTCGGGGGATTCCCTGAGGACCTTCTCGAAAAGCGGAAGCGCCTCCCGAGGGCGGTTGAGCTTGAGAAGCGCTCTACCCCGGAGGTAAAGGGCAATCGGGTCCTCCTCGTTCTCCGTTCTCGAAAAAACAGCCCTGTATTTGCCAGTTTTATAGTATAGAAGTGCAAACCCAAGTCTGGCCCTCTCTGCTCCTCCCCACGTCACCAGAGATTCCAGCCGCTCAAAGGAATGCCTGGCTCGAGCGGTATCCCCTGCCATAAGCGCTGAAAGGCCCAACATATAGAGAACCTCAGTCTCCAGGTAAGTCCCTCTGCTTTTTCTCAGGAGATTCTCGAAGATCTCGAGGGCCTTCACGGGATCGCCCGAATTGAAGTAACATTCCCCGATCCTGTACTCGAACTCCCTGGCGAAATCCGGCATCTCCCTGGTCAGTTTTTTCAGCTCCTTGATCGCGCTCCGATAATCTCCGCCTTTTATGTGTTGAACGGCGAGATTATAGCGCTCCACTGGGCTTGCCTTTCCGCCCAACAAGATGGAGACGGCGATGACAACGGAGATCATAATGGCAGTTTCCTCCCTATTTTCTTAAATTCAGAGATGTATGAGAACTCGTTCTCACTGAAAAACACCTCTACAAGAAAATTCCCCTGATTATTTGAATTTTATACAGGTTCCCGGTGATATTTTCAACACGATATCCCCTGAAAAGCTGTGGTATTAAGCTTTTTCGGACTTCACATTTCACTGAAGGGGAAGGACATAAAGCAAAGCATCCTCGAAATCGGGCCTGTAGTAGCCTCGAATTACCCTCAGCACCCTGAATCCTTCGCTCTCATAAAGTTTCCTTGCGGCTATGTTGGATCTCCTGACCTCCAGGCTCAGCAGTTTTTTGTCCCTCTTTTTCGCGATAGCTATCGCCTTTTTCAGAAGGGCCCTGCCTATGCCCTTCCTCCTCAGCTCCGGCTTAACTGCGATATTTGCGAGGTGCAGGCTCTCGCCCATATCCCAGAGTATCACATAACCTGCCACTTTTCCCTCTTTCAACACAACGAGCGGAATGGAGGAGGGGTTGCTGAGCTCGGCTTCCATAAATTCCCGTTTCCAAGGCTGTTTGAAGGAAGCCCTCTCGATGGCCATGACCTCGCCTATATCCCCCTCTTCCATCCTCTTTATCTTAAGGTCTTCCATGCTTCTTGATGTCGGGCAATTTCATGTAAAAGGGTTCCAGTTTGACCGGATCGTCCCTCTCTCCTGATAAAAACCTCTCAAGTCCTAACGCCGCAACTGTGAGCCCCGAGGGAAAATCGAGGCAGGGCTCCGGAAGACGTTGGAGTACATCCCGAAATTTTATCGCCCCGCTTCCGACAAAAAGGGCCTTCTCCTCCCTGACCTCCCGAAGCCTGAGAAGGGCTGGCTCCCTTTCCCTCATAGTCTCACCTTTCACCTTACGATATTTCGCAGCATATAGAAAATCCTTCTGCGCTTCTACGAGGGCGATCACAGGCATATCCACGTCAGGAGCCTGGCGGGCGAGTGCGTCGAGGGTGTTGACCGAGATTAGGGGGATCCCGAGGGAGAAGGCGAGAGCCTTCGCGAATGAAAGCCCGACCCTGAGGGCTGTGAAGTACCCGGGCCCCACGGATACAGCGATCAGATCGATAGAAGATGGGGAAAGCCCCGTCTGCTTCATGAGGATCTCGAAAAGCACGTTTATCATCTCGGAGTGCGCGAAGGGCCTCTCCCGGTAATTGAGTTCTTTCTTGTTGCTGCCATCTATGAGGCCCAGAGAGGTATAGGGGCCCGAGGTATCAACGCCGAGGACGATCATCTCTGACACTCCGGACAGAAAAAGGTACCCCTCTCGCCCTCGTAAACGGCTTTGATGATCGCTCCGCAGCGAGGGCAAGGCTGCCCCTCCCTTCTGTGTACCTTGAGGTGCTCGCGATATTCGAAGGAAGGAAGACCTTCACCGGAGACCTCCTCGAGAACGGAGATCGCGCTATCGAGAACACTCCTCACGGCTCGAAAAAGCTCCTCTACCTCGCTTTCATCCAAATCGGCGCAAATTCGGAAGGGAGAGAGCCTTGCCTCCCACAATATCTCGTCGGCATAAGCATTTCCCACTCCCGCTATAATCTTCTGGTCGACCAGAAAGGCCTTCAGCCTGTCTTTTCTCTCCCCCACAGCCCCAGCAAGATAATCGATAGTAAATTCTTCCGAGAGCGGGTCGACGCCCAATTTCTTCATGAAGCTCAGCCCCTCCAGCTTCCTCACGATATATAACCCTGCCATCCCCTTATTTTCGTACTCTATAAAATAAAGTTCCCTGCCCCCTTCGAAGCTCAGCCTCAGGAGCGGGGCAGCTTCGCCGGGGACCTCGAAGGAAACCCACCCCTTAAGAAGCGGCTGAAAAAGAAGCTTGAAACCCGAGTGAAACTCCAGAATGAGATTTTTGCCCTTTCGGCTGACTTCCCTGAGAATCCCTTTTTTCAAAACCGCCGGCTTGAAATATCGAGTTTTCAGGGCCCTGTCGTTCAAGACCTCGATGTCGAGAACCCTGCTTTCCAGAAGCCCCTCTCTGAGCCTTCTTCTGAGGACTTCAAGGTCAGGAAGTTCAGGCATGAAAAAATCTTATAGTAGGGACAAAAAGCCTGTCAACCAATTGAAACAAAAAGCGGAATGTTGAAATCGATCGGGGGATACATTAAACTATGTCCAGTTAATTGATGCTCAGGAAGCCCAGGGAACCGGGTGAGAATCCCGGGCTGCCCCCGCAACCGTGAGGAGTTCGGGCTTCCAGGTGCCACTGGCAGGTACGGTCTTCGGGCTGTCCTGCTGGGAAGGCGGAAGCCTCAATGCTCCGAGCCGGGAGACCTGCTTCCTGAGTCTCTAAACCGCCCCCGGGGGTAAGGGGTGAGGTTGAGTATCGACTCCCTCGCATCCCGGGCAGCTCGAGGAGAGATGAAGCTGCTTATACTGCTATTACTTGCCATATCGAACTCTCAGGAAGCATGGGGCCCTTTCTATCTTAAGGAAGTCCTCGTCACGGCATCCAGATACGGAGACGAGTTATTCACAGCCCCCTTCTCTTCGGCAGTACTTTACCCACAGGAAGACAGATGGCATAGCTCTTTCCTCGCATATCCCGGGCTATCCGTCCGCGATTACGGCAACCTGCTTCAGATATCGAGGCGGGGAACTGCCTCTGAAGAAAACCTCCTTTTGCTCGAAGGCGTCCCCCTCAACTCTCCTCAGTCGGGAACCGTCGACCTTCAGCTCATTCCCCCCTCCTTTATAGATAGGGTCGAAATCAGGAGCGGCGGTTCCTCTCTCTTGGGCCCGGGAGCAATGGGGGGTGCCCTCGCCCTTTCTCTCCTGGGCACAGGGGGAAGATTCAGCGGTAGCCTTTCTGCAGGTAATTTTTCTCGAAGAGGAATCTCATTCACAGGAAGAAAATCTATCGGGGGATTCGCCCTGACTTTTGCGGCAGATGCCTCAGGGGAAAAGGGAAATTATCCCTATAAAGACACGTGGGGGAAAATGCGCTTCAGGGAGAACAACGACAGCAAAAGGCTGGCTGCGGCGCTGAAGCTGACCTCGGTCAATTTCGACGGTTTCTTCATGATGTCGAACCTGGAGTGCGGCGTCCCCGGACCAGTGGGCAGCCCGATGAGATCAAGAAGGCTTGAGAGCCTGACGGTAGCCAAACTAGGGTTAAAAAAAGATCCCTGTGAGTTAAGGGTCTTCCTCAGCAGGGATTACCTTGAATACCTGGGAAAACCTTCTACTGAGAAAATCCTGGGAAATATCCTGGGATTCACTGCTGCTGTGGCTTCGCCATTCCGTATCAGGGGAGGAGCCACGCTCCAAAGCGGCAGTTCCACACGAACAGGGAAGAAAAAGAAACTCGATCTCTTTTTAACGGGGGGACAGAAGGTCATTCTCGGCCCTCTAAAGCTGACTCCGGAGTTCTACCTGAGCACGACGCCTCCCGATCCTCCACTCCTGACTTATTTTCTGGGTGCAGGCCTTTCTGCGGCGAAAGACGTGTTCCTTTATGCCAATTTCTCGACTAACCTCAGAAGGCCCACTTTCAACGAGCTCTACTGGCAGGGAGATCCCTTCGCCAGCGGGAATCCCAATCTGAGGCCCGAAAAGGGTTGGCTGACGGAGGGAGGTATCAGGATGAGAAATTCCCGCCTCTCCTTCGATATCTCTTTCTATACGGGGGAAAACCGCGATATGATAGTCTGGGAGCCGACAGAGGATGGGCTCTGGAGCCCCAGGAATAAGAAAGAAGTGATCCTGATGGGCAATGAAACTCATATTTACTTCAAATTCAAATTCCTCTTGCTGTATTTGTTTTACGGCCTCAATAGCATAACCTCCGAAGGAAGGCAGCTCATGCTTCGTCCTCTTCACAGCGGAAGGCTCGAGGTCAGTGCCCCTTTTTTCAAGGCCAGGCTTAATTTTGTCGGAGAGAGATATGAGAGGCCCTCGGGGCCAAAAAAAATGCCCTCTTTCCTGACTTTCGACATCCTTTTTAGATTCGAAAGAAATTTCGATTTTGGCGACATAGGAGTGGAATTATGCATCTATAACGTCTTCGACAGGCAATACGAACTTGTAAGGGGATATCCCCTTCCCGGGCGTTATTTTAACCTGAAGGTCAGTGCAAACATATTGTGAAAGGAGGTATGTCATGAAAAAGTGGTTCCTGGTGGGGCTTCTCGCCCTCACCGCGTGCTCTGAGAAGGAAGAAACCGGAATGTCGTCGGCGGGAAACAGAATCTATGTCCTTCAGGGCATATCTGAAACCGTCTCTATATACGACATCGATAACGACACCCTGCTAAAGGACGTATTCATAACCGGAAACACGCCCAATTACCTCGTCTTTCACGGAGATCACGGGTACATAGTGAATTCCGGCTTCACGGGAGATGCATCTATAACCCTTTTTGATCCCTCTACGAACAAAGAGATAACAGATTTTCCGCTTCCGGCTGGCTCGAACCCTTATGCAGCAGCGGTGGCCAACGACAGGCTCTTTGTCACCCTCTTTCTCAAAAACATGGTTTATGTCCTCGATTGCGAGACCGGCGATCCTATCGATTCCATCCCGGTGAAAAGCGGCCCCGAGGGAATAATATCAGCCAACGGAGCAGTCTACGTGGCCTGTACCGGCATACAGCCCGATTACAGTTACAGCGATGCCTGGGTTTTAAAGATAGACCCAGAAACTCCCGACGTAATCGACAGCCTGAAGGTAGGAATAAACGTACAGGCCCTCGCTGTGGACTCCAATGGTAGGCTTCATGCCCTCTCCACTGGAGATTATTCGGGAAGGGAAGGAGTTGTTTATGTAATCGACCCCGATGGCCTTATTCTCCTAGACAGCGTTTTAATCGGTGGATACCCGGGAAATATCGCCATAAACGGAGATGACATTGCATATCTTGTCGACTGGAATCTCGGCTTACTGTCCTATGATGCCGGCGCCCTCACGATTATTCACGGCACGGAGGACCCGATCCAGGTCGGGACAGGCTCTATGGGGATCGATGTAGACGGCGAAAACAGAATTTACGTGACGCTCTACTCTGCCTCTGATACCAACTGGATGAAAGTAATATCAGGCGATTCAATCCTGACCACGATAAACCTGGGTACGGCCGTCGGGGCCTCTGCCCTGAGGTTTCGTCCGGCGGAGCCTTAGCCTCTGCGGGATTCTATTTTCTCTTCCAGCCTCTTTATAGCCCTGCGGACCCTCTCGATCTTCCTGTGAGGGTCCTCGTGGCCAAGGCCCACCTTTTCCCTGAGCTCACCTCCCGCCCAGGGGGTGAGCAGCAGGGTCAGAACTGCCCCGAAGGTCATTCCTATCAGCACAGTGCTTATAAATACGCCTAAATTGCTCCTCATCTCTTCTCCCGAAAGAGCCCTGCGAGCTCCATGTGTTTTCTCAATACGTCGAGAACCCTCTCTCTAACTCCGTCCATATCGCCCTTAATTCTGGCCCCCGATGCGTTGAAATGCCCCCCACCTCCGAGCTCCAACGCCACTTTGGAAAGATCTACCTTTCCCTTCCCCCTGAAGCTAATTCTCCAGATATCTCCGTCTTCCTCTTCAAATTTCAGACCTATCTCCACTCCCTCGAGGGAAAGGGGATAGCTAACAAAGCTCTCGGCTTCGATCCTCGATGCTCCGGTTTCCTCCAGATCCCTGTTAAGAACGGTGATGTAGGCCACGAGCCCGTCAAAATCCAGTTTCAAGCTGGAGAGAACTCTAAGGAGAAGCCTGTAGGTCGTCAGGTGCTTTCTCATGTAGACCATCCTGGAAACCTTCGACGGATCTGCTCCCAGCTCAACCAGCTCAGCTGCGTCGATGAAGGCCTTTTCATTGGCATTGGAATACCTGAAAGAACCTGTATCGGTGAGAACCGCCGTGTAGAGGCAGGTGGCAATTAATTCATCTATGGCGTCCCTGTCCCAGGCTTTCAGGAGATCGTAGATGATGTTGCCGGTACTGGGAGCTTCGGGGTCGAGGATGTCGTATTCGCTATAATCCTCGCCGACCAGGTGGTGGTCGATCCTGATAATCTCACGAAAGGGATAAGGCTTTTCGAGTCCTGACCTCTCCACGCGGCTGGCATCGACGAGCACGGCGAGGTTTGCCATGCCGGAGTAGCTCGTGATAACTTTCCCGGCGCCTGGCAGGAAGTTATACATATAGGGAACTCCGTCTATCGACAGAAACTGCGCTTTTTTTCCTTTCTTTCTGAGAAAATGAAGAAGTGCAAGCCCCGATCCCATGGAATCTCCATCAGGAGCTTCGTGAGATAGGATAAGGATCTCTCCCTTTTCCCTCTCAAGCCTTTCTATGAGGACAGCGATCTTCTCGTCCATTGTCAAGGTTTTTATATTACCACAATTTTTCAAAAAGGTAAAGGCTGAAATACGCTTTCCTTTGATATATCGTGAACTTCGGCCTGCGGTTATTGACAAAAACTATTCCCCCATTGAAAATATAGATGTGGGTAAAGAAGGAGATACAAGAGTGATAAGCGAAAAGGGGCTCCTGAACTCCCTTTTAAAGGCTGGTGTGGTCAAAGAGGAAAACTTGGAAGCCATCGAGAGGGAGCTCAAGAACGCCGGTGGTCCCCTGACTACCGTGCTCGAAAGACTGGGGATAGCCACCGAGCAGGAAGTCCTCGATGCGCTCTCCAGGCACTACATGATCCCGGCAATTGATCTGCTCAATTACGAGATAGATGAGAGCGCCGTGGACCTCATCCCCGCAGACTTCGCGCGTAGACATCTGATAGTGCCCTTGAGGAGGAGGGGCAGAATTTTAACCGTAGCCATGGCTAATCCTGGCGATCTAAACATACTGGACGACCTGAAATTCATCACCGGATACGATATAGAACCGCTCCTCGCCTCCGATACGGCTATCCTCAAAACCCTTGACAAACTTCTCGGCAACGAAGATGTGATGTCCCAGATACTCGAGAGCCTGGAGGAAGAACTGGAGATCGTTGAGGAAAAGGAGGAAGAACCCGATCTATCGGAGCTGACAAGTCTCATCGAGGAGGCTCCCGTAGTCAAGCTCGTCAACAGCATAATCACCGAAGCTGTGCGAAAGGGGGCCAGCGATATCCATATTGAGCCTTACGAGAAATTCATGCGGGTGAGGATAAGGATTGACGGCGTGTTGCACGAATTTATGCCCATCCCTCAGAAACTGCGGAGAGCCGTCGTATCGAGGATAAAGGTAATGGCGAAGCTCGACATCGCCGAAAGGAGACTGCCTCAGGATGGCCACATCAAGATGAAACTCCCAGGCAGGACAATCGACCTCAGGGTATCCACTCTGCCCACCCTCTTTGGCGAGAAGGTGGTGATGAGGATCCTCGACAAAACAAACCTCACCCTTGATCTCAACAAACTCGGCTTTGAACCCAAGCCCCTTGAGGACTTCATCTATGCGATAACAAGGCCCTACGGTTTGATCCTCGTCACAGGCCCCACAGGGAGCGGTAAGACCACGACCCTGTACTCGGCCATAAATATGTTGAACACGCCGGAGGTCAATATCCTCACGGCTGAGGACCCGGTTGAGTATGACTTTCCCGGGGTCAACCAGGTTCAGGTCAAAGAGGAAATCGGCCTGACCTTCGCCTCGGCCCTCAGATCCTTTCTTAGGCAGGATCCCGACATAATACTTGTGGGAGAGATTCGCGATCACGAGACAGCATCCATCGCCATAAAGGCAGCCCTCACCGGGCACCTCGTGCTCTCCACACTTCACACCAACGATGCTCCGAGCGCGGTGAGCAGGTTGATAGATATGGGGATCGAGCCTTATCTCGTCGCTGCGTCGCTGAATCTGGTGGTTGCCCAGAGGCTCGTGAGAAAAATATGCAGTCACTGCAAGGTGCCCGATAATCCAAGCCCCGAGGCCCTCAAAAGGCTGGGCATAACGGAAAAGGACCTCGAGGGCGTCACGCTCTACAGGGGCGAGGGCTGCCCCAAATGCAATAACACCGGCTACTCGGGAAGAGACGGAATTTTCGAAGTGCTTCCAATCAGCCCCGAACTGAGAGAAATGATAATAAGGAATGCACCCCTGCACGAACTCCGGGCGAGGGCAGTGGAAGAGGGTATGATAACCCTGAGAGAAGCGGCTGTCCTCAAGTTATTGCGGGGAATAACAACAGTAGATGAAGTTATAAGGGTAACAGCGGAAGAATAGCCATGGTAACGATACAGACATTGTTGGAAGAAATGGTGTTGAGAGGTGCCACTGACCTGCACCTCCTGGCAGGAGCTCCTCCCTATTTCAGAATAGATCAGGAGCTCGTGCCACTGGAGTACAACGTGCTTACTCCTGCGATGACCAGAAGCCTGGTTTACAGCCTCCTCAACGACCAGCAGAAAAAGCGGCTCGAGGAAGAGATGGAACTCGACTTCGCCATATCACTGGAAGGCCTCAGCCGATTCAGAGGTAACGCATATATACAGAGAGGCTCGGTGGCTTGCGCCATCAGAAGAATTCCCTTTGAGATCCCTGCCCTTCAGGAACTGGGATTGCCCGACGTCGTTGAGACGATAACTCAAAAAACTCAGGGGTTCATTCTGGTCACCGGCCCAACAGGCAGCGGAAAATCCACGACCCTCGCGGCGATGATCAACAAGATAAACGACGAAAGGGCCTGCCACATAGTTACCATCGAGGATCCCATCGAATACCTGCACAAGAACAAAATGGCCATCGTATCCCAGAGAGAGGTCGGCCAGGATACGAAATCCTTCGCTCAGGCTCTCAAATTCGTCCTGAGACAGGATCCCGACATCATAATGATAGGAGAGCTCAGGGACCTGGAGACGGTCTCCGCTGCCCTGACTGCCGCCGAGACAGGCCACCTGGTCTTCGCTACCCTGCATACGGATTCGGCCATTGAGTCGATAAACCGAATAATCGACATATATCCTCCGCATCAGCAGGGTCAGGTGAGGGTTCAGCTCTCCCAGGTGCTGGAGGCGGTCATAACTCAGCGGCTACTTCCCAGGGCAAAGGGCAAGGGAATGATACTGGCCAGCGAGATCATGATAGCTACTCCTGCCGTGAGGACCCTGATAAGGGAATCCCGCGTGCACGAGATTTACGGGGTGTTGCAGACATCTCAGAGGTTCGGGATGAGGACCATGAACATGTCCCTCTTCGATCTCTTCAAGAAGGGACTTATAACATGGCAGACGGCCCTGCTGGTCTCGCCCAATCCCGAGGAGCTCAAAAGGATGGGCAAAGAAGTAGGAGTGTTAATGTAATGCCCGTTTATACGTGGAGCGGAAAGACATCGACGGGAAGGCCTGTAGGCGGAGAACTCAAGGCCAAGAGCCTTGAGGAAGCCATGACCTCGCTTCAGAACAGGGGCATTATCGTAACGGAGGTAAAGAAAAAGTCGAGAAGTTTCAAGATACCTCTTCTTTCCTCCATTTTCGGCAGGGTGGGCCTCAAAGATCTGACGGTTTTCACCCGGCAGTTCGCCACGATGATCAACGCAGGGATACCCATAGTGCAGTGCCTCGCCATCCTGGAGGAACAGACCAACAAAAAACGATTTCAGGAAATTCTCCACAGGATCAAGAAAAACGTGGAGGCCGGGAAGACGCTGGCCGAAAGCATGAACGCCTATAGAAAGGTCTTCGGCAACCTCATAATAAGCATGGTCGAGGTGGGAGAGACGGGCGGCGTTCTCGGAGCGACTCTGGCGCGGATCTCGGATTACCTGGAGAAAGTCATGAACCTCAGAAGAAAGGTCAAGTCCTCCATGGCCTATCCGGTCATCGTGCTGATCTTCGCGACAGCCCTGACCCTCGGCCTTCTGATCTTTCTGATACCCAGATTCGCGAGCCTTTACGAGTCGGCCAACATGTCCCTCCCAACTCCCACTAGGATAGTGATGTCCGTCTCCTTTTTCCTCAAGAGGTACATCGTTCTCATCCTGATCGGCCTTGGCTTTCTTTTCCTGGCCTTCAGAAAATACACCAAGACGTCCAAGGGGAGGAAACTCTATCACGGATTCCTCTTGAAAATTCCCTTAATAGGTAGTATAACAAGGAAGGCCGCGATATCGAGGTTTGCTCGCACTCTGGGGATATTGGTGAGAAGCGGGGTGCCTATTCTCGATGGACTTCAGATAACGGCGAGGACGACGGGCAATGCGATCGTCGAGGAAGCCATTATGAAGGCACGTAAAAGTATAGGGGAGGGTAAAACTATAGCAAAACCTTTGAGGGAGAGTGGGGCTTTCCCGCCACTGGTGGTTCACCTCGTGGCCGTAGGAGAGCAAACCGGGCGTCTGAGCGATATGCTCGACAAAATAGCCGATTTTTACGAAGACGAGGTGGACAACGCCGTTGGGACTCTCGCCACGGTCATCGAGCCCGTGATGTTGATTGTGGTGGGTATAATGATCGGCGGGATACTGATTTCCATGTACCTGCCGATATTCAACCTCGCATCTACCCTCGGAAAGTAAGAGAAGAGGTGTGAGAGCTCTTAAAAAGGAATATCTGTTGTTGACCCTGTTCCGGGGCATCACCATCACGGTGGTGGTGGGAGTGGGGATATATTTTCTCAGAGGCTATGGGGAACTTCTCAGGCCTCTTCTCGGGCTCGTCCTCCTGACTTATCTCACCTCTTATATCTTCTGGATCTCCTTCAAATCGGGGATTAACCTCAAATTTTTGATCTATGTCCAGCTCATTCTCGATATATTCATTCAGACCGCTTTAATCCATTACACTGGCGGCATTCTGAGCGAGTTCACCTTCCTTTATTTCTTCACAATAATGCAGGCGAGCCTTTTCTTGCTCCTCAAAGGAGCGGTCGTGACGGCCACACTGGCGAGCATCGTCTATAGCACCCTTCTGATTCTCGAACGAAACGGCAGGATAATTCCCATCCTCAATTACAGCACTGCCGTGACGAGGGAGGGCGGTTTCTTCCTCCTGAAGCTTTACATCCACATACTGTTTTTCTACCTCGTGGCTTTTCTCACCTCCTACGTTTCGGAGCAGCTCGTCAAGAGCGGGAGGGAACTCGAGATAACGAAAAGGGTCTTGAGGCAGGTAAAGCTGGACACCAGCGCTATTCTCGAGAACATACCGAGCGGCCTTGTCGCGCTGGATATGTGGGGCAACATCCTCTACTTCAACAGGGCGGCGAAGAAGATCCTGGGATTCTCGGGAAGACCTCACCTGATGGACATGATGGAAGAGGTCCCCGAATTTGCCGCCGAGCTCACAAACATCCTTCTCGGGCAGGAGAGGCAAAAGAGAAGGGAGATAGAGGTGAAAACTGCCGATGGCAAGGAAAAGCCCATCGGCTTCAACCATGCCTATCTCTACGATGAGTCAGGGGCAAAGAGGGGCGCCATTGTGGTATTTCAGGATTTGACTGAGGTAAAAGAGCTCGAGTGGGAAGTCAGAAAACTCGACAGGCTGGCCGCCATAGGTGAGTTCTCCGCCCATCTGGCTCACGAGATAAGGAATCCCCTCACCTCTATCCGGGGATCCATCGAGCTCCTCAAAGAGGTCAACCTCGACGGCGATGCCCGAAAACTCATGGAGCTCATAATAAAGGAATCCGACAGGCTCAACAGAATAGTGACCGATTTCCTGGAGTTCGCCAAGTTGCCTCCCCCTAAAAAGGAGGAAATCGACCTCGTGGCGACCCTCAACAGGATACTTGACCTCGTCTCGAGGAGCGTGAGCATAGACAAGAAGGTCAGATTTATCAAGGAATTCAACGACACACCTCTCCACCTCCACGCCGATGAGAGTCAGCTCGAGGAGGTTTTCCTGAACCTAATCTCCAACGCCGTGGATGCCGTTCAGACGGAGGGAGAGATATACATCAGGGTGGCCCCTCCTGGAGCTGAAATCATGAGGCTTAACGGGGACATCGCGAGGGTCCCGGAAGATCGCGTGGCCGTGCAGATACGGGACACGGGAGTTGGAATCGACGAGTCTCAGGTCAAGAAGATCTTCGAACCTTTTTTCACGACCAAGGCGGAGGGAGTGGGCCTCGGACTTTCCATAGTTCAGAGGATAATAGGCAATCACGGCGGCGAGATAAAAGTGGAAAGCGTGAAAAATAGGGGAACAATCTTTACAATATATCTGCCACGGGAAAACTCAGAAAATGGATGAGAGAATTCTTATAGTTGACGACGAAGCTTCGGTGGGACAGTTCCTCTCCATAATGCTGGAGAGGGAGGGATACAAAGTCGAAGCGGTTCTCAGCGGGAAAGAAGCGCTGGAGAAAATAGCTGAGAACCCGCCTCAGGTCGTCCTCGCCGACCTCAGAATGCCCGAGATGGATGGAATCGAGCTTCTGACAAGGATAAAGGAGGAGGACCCCCGAATCGCTGTGGTCATCATGACCGCCTACGGTTCCCTGGAATCGGCCGTGGAAGCCATGCGAAAAGGTGCCTTCGATTACGTGATGAAGCCCTTCCAGATAGAGGAGATAAAGCTCGTCATCAAGCGGGCCATCGAGGAGAGGAAGCTCCGAGAGGAAAACCTGGAGCTGAAGAGAAGGGTGAAGCAATATGAGCTCAAGGAGATCGTCGGCAAAAACGAGAAATTCCAGAGGGTGCTCGAGCTGGCCAAAAAGGTGGCGCCGACCGATTCCACAGTCCTCATTCGGGGAGAATCGGGAACGGGCAAGGAACTCATCGCAAAGGCGATCCACAACATGAGCCCCAGGGCGAACAACCCCTTCATAGCCATAAACATGGCCGCACTGCCCGAAGAACTCCTGGAAAGTGAGCTTTTCGGGTACACAAAGGGAGCCTTTACCGGCGCCACGAAGAACAAGGAAGGGCTCTTCAAGGCTGCCGAGGGCGGTACCATCCTCCTCGATGAGATCAGCGAGGCATCGCCCCGAATCCAGGTGAAAATCCTGAGGGCCCTTCAGGAAAAAGAGATAACCCCCGTTGGAAGCACAAAAACCATCAAGGTGGACGTGAGGATAATCGCATCGACCAACGCCGACCTGGAGAAAATGGTGGCGGAGGGCAGGTTCAGAGAGGACCTCTACTACAGACTGAATGTCGTCTACATACAGCTTCCACCTCTGAGGGAACGAAAGGATGACATCCCACTTTTAACAAGTCATTTCCTCAAAAAATACACATCGCTCTATAACCTGCCTCCGAAAAAGATATCGGACGAGACGATGAAGATACTCCTCGAGTATAGCTGGCCTGGGAACGTCAGGGAGCTCGAAAATGCGATAGAAAGAGCTGTAATACTATCTGAGGGCGAGGTCATAAAGCCCGCGGACCTGCCGGAGAAAATACGCAACAGGTTTTCCGTCAAGGTGTCTGATCAGGTGAACCTGTCGGGGCTCACGCTGGAAGAACTCGAGAGAAGGTACATATTGCAGGTCCTGGATGAGACAGGCTGGAACAAAAACAGAGCCGCCCAGATCCTGGGGATCGATCCCTCCACGCTTTACAGAAAGCTCCAGCGTTATGGACTGAGCAAAAGCGGAAGCGTCAGAAAGGAGACTACTGACGGGTAAGACTCCCGAGAGGCGTCAGGTATCTGAACCTCGCACTGAATTTCAGGAAGCCCAGATCTTTCTGGTAGAAAACGTCGAACAAACCGAGATTCCCCCGACCTAAGGACTTCTGCCGTCCGAAACCCGCATAATTTATCAGGCCCAGCGTCAACCTGAAACCCTTCTTTTCGGGAAATGAGATCTCAGTATTAACCGCCATAAACCCGCGGGAAGAATAAAAAGTAGAGATGCTATAATTCGGCCTGAAATTCCACGAGTTATTGAAAGTCCTCAGCGGCAGTAAGGCAAATAAAATCATCAAAAATCCCATGTTTAAATGTTACGTCAGCGCCCCCATGCTGTCAACCGTTTTCCGGGAACTTAAATCGCCCGCCGATTCAGCTCCGAACCCTTTCTAACACTGTTCCGAGGCCTGACATGCCGACCGCATTGGAGGGCACCGCCGGTTTCTGAAAGCGGCTCCTTCCCTTCCTTAACTTCTCAGCCAGAGGAAAACGCGGAAGTCAAAATTCCGCTTCACTGCTGGCAGATAGACGCTCAACGTTGATAACACGGGCTTTATGTTGTATTCTCCCCTTAAAAGGAGAAAAAGTATGTACGGGATTAAAATTTTGATCGTCCTTTTGCTGGCCGCGGGCAAAGGGTTTCCCGTGGATCCAGCTACGGCAGAAGCAATAGCTGAGGCCCGAATCAAAGCCCAATGGGGTGGGCTTCCACAACTCCTGTCCCGGAACACGTTCTACAGGCCTGACGGGCAGGCATCTGCCTATTACTTTCAGTACTCGGACGGAAAGGGAAGGGCTTATGCAGTTGTATCGGCGGATATGAATAATGTGCCGATCCCGGAATTCGGCCGAGGGGTTCCCTTCTTCATCGAGAAAATGCCGGCCTATCGCCAGATGGCAGCCAAAATCCTCGGAGGTGACGCAGAGCTTCACAGGATTTTTTACGTGAGCCCCTTCGAAGTCTATCTGTCATTCCAGAGGGGCGGAGAAAAAATCCTGATCGATGCCCTCACATTGCTCCATGGCAAGGAGGAAGAGCTGGTCAGAGTGAGGAGAAAGAGCCCTCGCGATAAGAACCGACTGGCACGCGCCTATTGGAAAACTCTGACCGAAAAAGTCAGTGAAGGGTCGGTCAGGGACTTTTTCTGTAAGAACAAATCGGAAAACAAAGTAGAGGGCGTGCCCTTCTACATCTGGAGCTACGGCTGTTCACCCACTGCTTCCGCGATGGTGCTCGGCTTCTGGGACAAAAACGGCTACGGCAGGTTCGTCGATTACCGATTCGATCACTGGGATGTAGTGATAGCCGAAGCCTGCGACACTGGCTGGATTTACAATGTCCCCAACGTGCAGAGAGAGCTGGCAATTGCCATGGAAACCGACACGACCTCAGGAGGTACCTACGTCGACATGATAGCGCCCGGACAGAGCCAGGTCGCTTCGGAAAACGGATACAACTTTGACGCAGAGGGTTTCTGGGGAGACGAAACCAACGGCTGGGAGTTCGACGTGGTGAAGGACGAGATCGACTACGGCCGACCCTTTAACTGGGGAGCCATGAACTATTACTACATCGGCCCTCACCACGGTTTCATCGATACGATGACGATTTACCACTCGGTGACGGCAGTTGGATATCTGGACGGCGGGAATTATTCCGACGACTATGTCCTCGTCCACGATACGTGGAGCTCCACCGAGAGGTACTGGGCCCTCTATACCTTCCATGACGGCGAATACTCCAACGCAACCATAGCCACCTTCGTCCCCTCCACGCCGCCGACCAGCACTATCGCTCTGCTCTATCCCTCTGATGGAGACGCCTTCTTCGCGGGCGATACCCTTCTCATCAGGTGGAGCACTTCGGCCGCCTGCATCACTGAAGTCAGCCTCTATTACACCCTCGATGATGGCCAGGAATGGCTGACGATCACTGAAAGCCTGCCTGCCTCGAGAGAAACCCTCACCTTCGTCCTTCCCGATACCACCTCGGAGAAACTGAGATTCCGGGTAAAGGGATTCAACGCCTCTTCGGACTACGTTGCGGGCACTACGAGCGGCGACAATCTGTTCCTTTACGGAAGCGCCCTGACAGGAATCGACACTCTTTACTACGAGAATTACAGTCCATTTTACGTGGAGCCCATCGAAACGACGGGCTTTGACCTTCCCTCGGTCAGGTTTACAGCCCCTGATTCTCTCTCTCTGCTCGGAGCCAGGTTTCTCTTTCACATGAAGAGAGGCTCGCACTGGACTCTCAGGGTCTTCGTTTTCCGGGACCAGGAGGGTTTCCCGGGCGATACCTTCGGATATGTCGACCTGCCCGAGGATGAAGTCAACACTCGCGAAGAGGGAACGGGATGGACTTACGTTGACCTCACGCCGATAAAAGCCATGTTCCCCATAGGGAGCGAATTCCACATAGGATGTACGGTCCTGGGCTGCAGCATGGACAGCCTTCTATTGACTGCAGACTACGGGAACAGCAGCAGGAGTTCGGTGTATCGAGATGGCAGCTTTATCGCCCTCGACTCCCTGCTGGGGCTCGGCAAAAACTTCTTCATCGAGGCGGTCGTGCAAAACGGTTATGTCCTGACAGAAGAGGGAAGCGATCATTTTTCCGACAGGCCTCTCTCCCCCAATGTAGGCAAAGTGCTGAAATTATCACTGGAGGAGATAGGCGGCGTTGCCGCTCGAATTGCCCTTTACAACGCGGCGGGCCGTCTGGTACGGGAGCTGGAGGTTTCGCCGATGAAAAGAGAAGTCTCTCTGGATCTCGAAGGCCTGCCCAGGGGCAACTATCTCTACAGGATCGAGGGGGAAAAAGGACTTCTTGAGACCGGTAGATTTCTTCTCATTTACTGAAAGAGCTTTGTGATCTCGTCCTGAGGATAGGCGGGGAGGGGAGAAATCTCCCCTCCCCGCCTTATCATGAAGCCGAAATCCTCCTTCCTGAACTCTCCGACAACCCTCGCCTCTATGCCCTCCTTCCGGAGGATAGCCAGCAGATCTTTGACATTTTTCGGAGGAACTGACAGGAGCAGCGAACCCGATCCTATGAGCCCGAGGGGATCCAGGCCGAAGAGCTCACAGAGCCTTCTGGTCTCACCGTAAACGGGAAGTTCATCACCGTAAACAAGAAGCCCCACTCCCGAAGCCATGGCCATCTCCCTCGCCCCCATCGCGAATCCGCCTTCGGTTATGTCGTGCATGGCGTTCACGAGTCCCGATCGGGCTGCCGCGAGAGCCTCCTTCACAACGCTAATCCCAGGGTCTCTGTTAAAACGAACGGCCCTCTCGAGAAACTCGCGCCCGAGACTCCTTTCAATCTCTTCCCTCCTCTCTCGGGCGATTATCGAGGTTCCCTCTATGGCAATCCCCTTCGTCATGATGAGATAGTCCCCGCGACGGGCACCTCCGGAAGTGTAATAACGTCCACTCTCTATATAGCCAAGCATTGTGCCCATTATGATGGGTCTACCGATCCCGGGAGTTACCTCGGTGTGCCCTCCGAGCAAAAGCACGCCCATTTTTCTCGCTTCGGAGGCAAGATCGCGAAATATTCCTTCCACCTCGGCCTCGTCGATGCCCGGAGGCAGAAGTAGTGTCCCGAGAAAGAACTCTGGTCTGGCACCCATCACGGCGACGTCGTTGGCATTTACGACGATCGCATAATAGCCGAGCTCTTCTGTCACAAAGGTTATGGGATCGCTGGCGGCGACAAGATATCCATCTCCCAGTTTTACCACGGCTGCATCCACCCCCGGCTCAGGCCCCACTTCCACCCTCCCATCAGGCCTCCTCAATATCTCCAGAAGCTCGCTCAAGAATTCGGGGTCGAGCTTTCCCTCTTTGAGTCCCATCGCTGAAAAGACTAAAACCTCATTTCCCTTCTGTCAAGCCCGCATCTGGGGGACGGCATCGCTGACTCTCAGGGAAGCACGCGGAGCGAGCGCCGGGAGGGACTAGAAACTGCGGGAATTTTGTAATAATATATTAAGCCCCCACGGGGGAAGGTGAGATAAATGGACGAGATAATCATAATCGGAGGCGGCCTGGCCGGAAGCGAAGCTGCCTGGCAAATTGCCAGGAGAGGCGGCAAAGTGATCCTCTACGAGATGAGGCCCACCAAGGGAACCCCTGCTCACAAAACGGGGAACCTGGCCGAACTCGTGTGCAGCAACTCCCTCAAATCGAAAGACCTCTTCAACGCCCACGGCCTCCTCAAGGAGGAGCTCAGAAGGATGGGGTCCCTCATAATTGAGGCCGCTGAAGAGGCAGCTCTGCCCGGGGGCAAGGCCCTCGTCGTCGACAGGGAGATCTTCTCGAGGTACATAACGGAAAAGCTCGAAAGCCACCCGAGGATCAGGGTTGTCAGAAAGGAAATAAGAAAGATCCCCCAGAACGGCCTGGTCATCATGGCAACCGGCCCGCTGACCTCCGGGTTCCTCGCCAGCAACCTCCAGAGGCTCACTGGAGAGGAAAACCTGGCCTTCTACGACGCCATATCGCCCATTGTCGATGCATCTACCCTCGATTACACCAAGCTCTACTTCAAGGACCGCCACGGATGGGATGACGATTCCTATCTCAATGCTCCCCTCGACGAGGAAACATATTATCGATTCTGGCAGGCCCTCGTGAAAGCTGAAGTTTACGCTGGCCATGAATTCGACAAGATTCCCTATTTCGAAGGTTGCTTGCCCATCGAAGTGATGGCTGCGAGGGGCGTGGACACCCTGCGCTTCGGCCCTCTGAGGCCCGTAGGCCTTCCCGATCCGAAAACCGGAAGGGAGCCCTTCGCTGTCGTTCAGCTCCGTCCGGAGAACAGAGAGAGGACCGCATACTCCCTCGTTGGCTTTCAGACAAAATTGAGGATCAAAGAGCAGATCAGGATTTTCAGAATGGTACCGGGACTCGAAAAGGCCGACTTTCTCCGTTACGGTGCCGTTCACAGGAACACCTTCCTCAATGCTCCCAAACTGTTAAATCGGACGCTCCAGCTTCGAAACCTCCCCCATCTACTCATAGCAGGGCAACTTGCAGGAACCGAGGGGTACGTCGAAGCCGCAATGGGAGGCCTCGTTGCCGGAATCAACGCTCTCAGGATGGCCCAGGGGTTGGAACCTCTGGAGTTCCCTGCCGAAACCATGACCGGGGCCCTCCTCAAGTACCTTGAGACGGCCGATCCCCGTTACTTCCAGCCTATGAACGCAAACTTCGGCCTCTTTGAGGATGCCCCAAAAATGAAAAAAATGGAAAAAAGGCGCTATCTGGCCAGTCGGGCCCTCGAGGTCCTCAAAAGATGGATAAAAGAAGCCCTTTAGAGCAATTCCTGGAATTCCTTCGGGACAGAGGCCTTTCCCCCAACACGGTGGATGCTTACAGGAGAGACCTCGAACAGTTCCTTGAATTCGCCCAGGAAGCCCTCGGAAGAACCGATCCCTTAACCTATGGCAGAAAGGAGATACGGAACTATATTTCGGCCCTTATGTCGCATGGCTTCAAAAGAAAAAGCGTACAGCGAAAGCTATCAGCTCTCAGAAGGTTCTATAACTTTCTTCAGCGCCGCGGGCTTATAGAGAAAAATCCGGCAACGGGCATCGGGCCGATCAAGGCAGAGAAAATCCTGCCGCAGGTGATCCCGGAGAAGAAACTTCAGGAGATGCTCGACACATGGGATCCCTCATCCCCGCTGGAGAAAAGGGACAAAGCCCTGATAGAACTCCTCTACTCCTCGGGGCTCAGGGCATCAGAGATAACGGGGCTCAAACCCGATGATCTCGACATGAAAACAGGCGAAGTCAGGGTCTTCGGCAAGGGAAACAAGGAGAGGATTCTCCCCCTTGGAAGCCGCGCCAAAGGCGCCATTACAGAATATCTCGAGGTCAGGGACAGCCTGAAGCCCCGCTCTGACTACATCTTTGTCAACAAAAACGGCACGAAGCTCGGGAGGAGGGGCCTCTGGCTCATTATAAGGAAGAGATTCGAGAGGCTGGCGCTTCTCTTCAACGTCCATCCCCACACTCTACGCCACTCCTTCGCCACACACCTTCTGAACAGGGGGGCCGATCTGCGCTCCATACAGGAGCTTCTCGGCCACTCTAGTATAGGCACGACCCAGGTCTACACGCACCTCTCGGGCGAGGAACTGAAGAAAATCTACAGGCGTACCCACCCACGGGCTACGACTTCTTGAAAAAGACCTCATCGAGTGATAAAATGAGACAGTGGATGTCCTCACTGTTTGTCCGTACTGCGGAGTCGGCTGCGGAATCTACCTCAGGGTGAGGGGAGGCCGTGTAGATGCAGTATTTCCATCACTCAACCACCCCGTAAACAGAGGCAGTCTCTGTGCAAAAGGCTGGAGCGTTCCCTTTTTCCTCAATCACCCCCACAGGGCGCGGCATCCTCTGATAAGGAAGGGGAACCGTTTTGTAAGGGCAAGCTGGGATGAGGCCCTCGATTTCGTAGCGGAGAAACTCTCCGAAATAAAGGAGAAGTACGGGCCTGATGCCATAGGCGTTCTGGGCTCGGCCAAATGCACCAACGAGGACAATTACCTGATACAGAAATTCGCCAGGGCTACCATCGGGACCAACAACGTCGATCACTGCGCCCGGCTCTGCCACGCCTCCACAGTGGCCGGCCTCATAAAGGCTTTCGGGGCGGGAGCCATGACCAACTCCATCGTGGAATTTCCTGAAGCCGACGTCATATTGATAACGGGTTCCGATACGGCCAATCAGCATCCAGTAATAGCCAAGTGGATAGTCAGGGCGCAGAAAGGTGGCACCAAGATAATGGTTGTCGACCCTCGCAGAAACCCGCTGGCACAGATAGCGGATCTCTACCTGCAGCACAGGCCTGGTACCGACATCGCCTGGATCAACGCCTTCCTCAAGATCATCATAGACGAAAAACTTTACGACAAAAATTTCATTGAGGAAAGGACCGAAAATTTCGAGAAGCTCGTGGACTCGCTCAGGGATTTCAGCCTCGATTGGGCCTCAAAGGTGACTGGCATTCCCCTCTCCCTTCTCAGGGAAGGCGCAAGGCTGTATGCGAAAGCCGACAGGGCCTCCATAGTATATGCGATGGGGATCACCCAGCACGTTTCTGGCACTTACAACGTAATCTCCCTGGCCAACCTCGCCCTCCTCACCGGAAACGTCGGAAAGAGGGGAACGGGGGTCAATCCACTGAGGGGTCAGAACAACGTCCAGGGTGCCTCTGACCTGGCCGTCCTTCCCGATGTCCTGCCCTGCTATCAGCGAGTCGATGATCCCTCCGTCAGGAAGAGGTACTCAGAGCTCTGGGGCGTCGAGATCCCCTCAAATCCCGGTCTGACTGTGACGGAGATGATCCACAGCGCCGGGGAGAAAATAAGAGCCATGTACATAATGGGGGAAAACCCTCTCCTCAGCGACCCGGATATCAACACGGTGAGACGGAAAATGGGAGAACTCGATCTGCTCGTGGTGCAGGACATCTTCTTCTCGGAGACGGCTGAGCTGGCGCACGTCTTTCTGCCTGCGGCTTCTTTCGCCGAGAAAGACGGCACTTTCACCAACACCGAGAGAAGGGTCCAGAGGGTGAGAAAGGCCATCGAACCGCCCGGCGAGGCGAGGGCTGACTGGCGTATAATCGCGGACCTCTCTGCGAGGCTGGGCTATCCAATGGATTACTCACATCCATGTGAGATCCTCGATGAGATCCAGAGGGTATGTGGAATATATTCAGGAATAACCTGCGAGCTCCTGGAGGAGACCTTCGGCGTCCGCTGGCCCTATGACGGAAAAAGCAAAGAGGGAACATCGTTCCTGCACGGGGAAAAATTCAAGACAAAAAGCGGAAAGGGAATATTTCACGCCGTCGATTATCTACCTCCCCCCGAAGGGCCCGACGACACATACCCTCTCGTCATGACCACGGGCAGAAGCGGCTTCCAGTGGCACACCGGAACAATGACCCGGAGAACCCCTAACCTCGAGAGAGAGGCGCCGGAGGCTTACGTCGAGATAAACCCAGAAGACGCATTTCCTCTCGGGATAAAGGACGGAGACAGGGTAAGGGTCTCCTCGAGGAGGGGCGAGATAGAACTCAAAGCGAGGGTAACCGAGGGAATAATGCCGGGAGTTGTCTTCATTCCATTCCACTACAGGGAAGCAGCTGCAAACCTCTTAACCGGCCACTTCCTGGACCCGATCTCAAAGATACCGGAGCTTAAGGTCACCGCAGTGAGGGTGGAAAAATGCTGAAGATAGACATCCAGAACCTGAGAAAAATAACGAATGCCTTCCTCGAAGAGGGAAAAGCAGTATATGCCCCAAGGCCCCTGGGGATGGGCGATTTCGCCTTTGACAGGATAGAAAACCACGAAGACTTTCAGATCGAAGGATTTGTGAACACACTTCTGCCTCCGAAGGAGATATTCTTCAGGCAGATGGAGACAATCGGCCGCTTCGGCTGGAAGAAAAAGGGTCTTTGCGAGGATGTGGAGCCAGAGATCGAGGATAAGGTGCTCCTCGGGATCAGGCCCTGTGACCTGGAGGGGCTCCTCCTCATAGACGCCTTTTACGACAGGGTCGGCGCTGACATGCCCTACAAGAGGAGAAGGGAAAAAACATTCATAATTGCCTATGCCTGCCCTGAGCCTGCTGACACCTGTTTCTGCGTCGAGACCGACTCGGGACCCTGGGCTAAAAGGGGATTCGACTGGCAGCTACATTGGCTTGACGAAGGCATCTATCTGCTTGAGGTCGGGAGCGAAAAGGGAAAAGATATGGCCGACAGATTCGCCGATCTGATGGAAAAGGCCGGTGAAGATGACTTCAAGCTCCTGGAGGTCAAAAGAAAAGAAACCCTCGGCAAATTCAAGAACAGGCCCTACGTCAAAAAGGGCATCGGGAACATAACGAAGGTCGGCGGCGAGGTCTACCGTTACCTGGGGGAAAGGTGTTTCAGGTGCGGGGGCTGCAATTACCTGTGCCCCACCTGTACATGCTACAACGTGGCCGACATAGGTGCCCGGGAGGGAGAGAGGGTATTGTTCTGGGATTCCTGCCAGTTCGAGGGTTACAGCAGGCTGGCAGGGAACTTGAACCCCCGCCCAGACCAGGGGAGCAGGCTGAAGTTCAGGTTCGAGTGCAAACTGGCGGAGTGGAACGTGGAAACGTACGGCAGGATAAGGTGCACGGGGTGCGGCAGGTGCATCTACACCTGCATAGGGGACGCCGACATAGACCTCTTCCTTAAAAAGGCATCTGAGACATGAAGTTAACACGAATGAGCCACAAAACTCTGAAGGCGGAGATCGTCGAGATAAAAGACAAAGCAGAGGACATAAAGAGCTTCTTCATCCGACCCGATGAGGAGCTCAAATTTCTCCCCGGCCAGTTTTTTACGCTCTCGCTTTGCGGCGTGGGAGAGGCCCCCTTTTCCGTTGCCTCGGCTCCCCACGAGGGACTGCTCCGTTTCACGATAAGGAAGACCGGAAAGGTGACCTCCGCGCTTCACCGGCTTAAAGCCGGTGACATACTGGGCATCAGGGGTCCCTACGGCAACGGTTTTCCTCTCGATCCGGGCGGAACAGCGGTCATAGTCGGCGGGGGGATCGGCATGGCACCTGTCCGTTCGCTCCTCTTTCACCTGCAGGAAAAGGGCATTTACGACCTCTGGGCCTTCAACGGGGCGAGGAGTCCGCGGCACATTCTCTATGTGGATGAGCTCCTCGGAATAAAGGGTCGGACAAAAATCATACTGACAGTCGACAGGGTGACTCCCGGCTGGAAATACGATGAAGGGGTGATCACGATGCCCATGGAGAAATATATTCCGAAAATAGAGAGAGGCACGGCATACCTCTGCGGCCCCTCCGTCATGTTCAAGTACGCCGTGAA
>JAGGUL010000020.1 GCA_021158525.1 Candidatus Hydrothermota bacterium
CGACCCTGGCGATCTCACGTTTGCCGTTGGCGATAGCCTCCACGAAATAGATCCCGCTCGCCCCGAAGTACTCGCTACCCAGGGCGATTCTGTGTCGGCCGGCGGATAGGTGTTTTCTCAACGTCGAAAGTTTTCGACCGGCCGAATTGTAGATGTTTATCCTTACCAGACTCGCCTCTGTCAGGGAGAGGCTAAGGCTCAGGCCTTCGATGGCCGGACATGACCCCACATCGAGGAAACGGTCTGGAGAAGAACTCTGCCCCTCACAGACTGACAGAGCTCTTTTTGCTGTGAAGGTTACCTCCCGGGTATCACCGGGCTCAAGGGGATCATCGCCCTGTTTCCATATCTGCATCAGCACGAAATCATCGGTAATCACGACGTCATAGGCATCGGTGCTGAGGACTTCGGCGCTGTCGATCCTGTAAGGCAGAAAGGCGATGGGCTGTCTCCCGCCGGGGGTTCCGGGCGTGCCTTCCTGGACCATGGTGATTCGGTAGGTGAAAGTGTCCCTCTCCGAGCCCTGGTGTACCGTCAGCTCTTCAGTGTAGAGGGGATCGATGACCGGATAAAGGCTCATCCTGCATGCTGGGTCGCCGTAGAAAGCCACGACGTCCCTGTCGTGTTCGAGGCCCGTCGAGTCGGTCCCGGGTGTCCCTCTGTCAAGGTCAAAGAGCAGGGACTGGTTGTTGAAGTAGTGACTCTCCTGAAAATCATACCGCCCGGCAAACCTGAGAAAATAGTAGGAAATCCCCCAGCCCATGTATCCATGCCATGTTTCAACGGTGTAGCCGACGTATTGATGGGCGCCTCCGGATCGGATCCATGCCAGAACCATGCAATCGAAATCGCTTACAAGACCGATGAGACAATTCCCGGGAGCATAATAGATCTTTGGATTTGTGCTCTCCACGTTGATATCAGGACCTTCATGGGGATCTCCATAGACCTGTCCCATGTAGGAGCGGAAGAAGCCCTCGAGCCCGGGGTCAGGATAATGTAGCTGCCAGTCGTGAGATGAGGCATGGCCCGAAGTGACCATAATATCGAAAGTATCCGTGTTGAGCAATTCAACCAGCGTGTCTGTACAGTCGGTGGGCCCGGGTATTGTGTCGATGATGGTGCCGTCGGGAAGTTTTGTCCACATCTCGTTGTAATTGGTCTCCGAGAAATAGATCCCCTGGTAAAAATACTGAAGCCAGCCTCCGCAGCACTTCAGTAGGGCAGTCTTTATGTCGATCTCATCGGGCCCCGAGATCAATTTGAGGGCATCCTCGGGGTAAAAACCCGTGATTATCCCCCAGAAGGCGTCGCCGTAGGGGTCGTCATCGAGAGAACGGGTGAGCTGAAAGACTTTCCTGACGTATTCCTCTCCGTTGTTCGTGAATATATAGATGGGAGCCTCCAGAAAGGCGATGTATCTCGGATTGAAGGCTCGAAGCGAATCGAGTACTTCCTCCATATCGTCCTGGTAAACGAAGATCCTTGCGTTCCTCTTTAGCGCCAACGATTCAGCCACGTCGGCCCAGTTCGACAGGTTCAGCGTGTTGTAGCTCGTCACGACTGCATAGTTGCTGTCGCTCAGGTCAACCGATCCGAGGATCAGTTGAAGGGCAAAGAAGGCCACAAAAGATGATGTCATGGATCACTCCTTTTCGCATAATATAACGCAGGCGAACTCGATTTTTCTACCCCGAAGGCATCGTGGGAGGGGGCTCCATAGCTTGAATTATGAAGCCGTTTTCAGTTTTGCAAAGGGTAGGTACCGTCTCAAAACGATCCAGTTCGGTGCAGATTTCCAGGTCTTTTTCGCGTCCGAGAGAGCGCAGCCTCTGAGCACCGGGCGAGGAGAGGAGTTCCTTCCTGATCGTCTCGTAGTCCATTTCGAAATTAAAAAGCAATCCGGCGATGTATAAAGCACACAGCGTGTCTTCTTCCGCTTCGATCTCCCCGTTGAGCCCCAGGGGGACCAGCGTGACCGGGGTTTCTCCCCTTTTCCTCAGATAATCCGCCACTGCCCGGGCATTCCCGAAACTCGCCACCAGGACCTGATCGGCTTTTCGGGCCGCCTCGACGAGACCGCGAGATCCGGCAGAAGTGGTTATGACGGCGCGTTTTCCCTGGAATTCCCCCCTTGAAATTTCGTAAGGGGAATTATCGAAATCAAAGGAAGGCGGTTTCTTCCCGCCCCTCTCGCCGATGAGGAGGATGTCCGGGTGCTTTCTCCTGAATTCGTGGGCCTCTTCGAGATCTGCCACCGGGATCAATTCCTCAATTCCCGAATCGAGAAGAGAGAGGACGGTATTGCTGAACCGGAAAACGTCGATTATCACAGCGATGCCAGATGCCCTTCGGGCACCTTCGATGCCGTGGAGAATTTTTATCGGTCCTGCAAACATGAGATCCCGATTATAAAGCCCCACGACTGCATTCAGAACGGCCGAATTGCATTAATAAATCTATACAAAAGGGGGCATGAAAGGGGGCGTTGAGTCACGATAAAATCTGTTCGAAAAGCTTAAGATGGCTTTTCCCTCCTTTCCCTGAAAAAAGGGAAGTGAGGTAAACAAAGATAGAAAAAGGAGGGTTGCTGCATATTCATAAAAATTGAATAGAAAGGGGCGACGGAACTTCGTTCCGTCGCCCCCACCCAGTCTAAATCGGTATCTTTCTATTAATCTCCTGTGGGAGCTCCTGACCAGGTTCCCTGGCCGACGGGAAGAGGAGGATTTGTCGGAGTGAGGGCCCAATCGCCGGAGTATTCGCTTCCATTGAGTTTCCCGACCAAGGTCATCGCTCCATTATTGCCCCCCACCTCGACGTTCTGTACGTAGATGGCTATGCTGTCTCCGTGAATAATGCCGTTCGCAGGTGAGCTAACGGCAATGTAATAAGATCCGCCGTACCAGAGAGATATCTCTCCGCTGAGCACTGTGGTATCCCCTGTGGTGTATTCGTTGAAAAAGGCCTCGAACTGGCCGTCGGTGACCGATAAGGATTCGGGCGGTGTGTAGGAATATAAGATAACGCCGGTCCAATCGCCGAGCCACTGGCCGGAGCCTCCACCTCCGCCTCCTCCCTCACCTATCACGAGGTCCACGTCGGAGGAATTGATCCCGACGAAAAAGCCGGAACGATCGCCGTAGTAGGGGTCAGGTGAGGCGAGGTTGTCGTATTCCTTATAGATGCCCGCCCAGGCATAGACGGATGCGTCGCCGTCTTTGTTGACCACCGATGCGGGCACAACATCGCTGGTGTTTGTTCCAGCAAGAGGAGGATAAGTGTAGTACCTGCTCGTGTCTTCATCGTCGTATTTGAAGCTGATCCCAGCATAGCCGTCTTCATTGGAGCCGTCGTAGGTCCACGTAACGATGATGGCCTGGTTTTTGGGCAGCTGAGTGTTGTTCTGGGGTGACGTCACTTGGATTCCCTCGAGGTTCGCCGGTGTGGTTAGCGAATCGATCAGGGTTCCCAGCGTGTCGGCGTCCACGTAAAGGACGTATTTGGTTCCCTTCTGATACTTGACGTTGGCAGAGTAATAGGCCTTTGCGACGGGCGAGTACTCAAGGGTATCGTTGTTTATCATGACCAGAGCGCCGGTATAAGCGGACGGCCCATTTCCCACGTACACTAAGGCTTGCTGGGCGTTAACAAGAGCTACCACTGACAGCCCCTGGGTTCCTCCGCCGGAGGGAGTCTCTTCCTTCGTGCAGGATACAATCGCTATGATGGCTGTCAGGGCACCAATGCCTGCATATTTCCATATTTTCCTCATTTTGATCCTCCTTGTATTCATAATTAAAAACCCCACTGCGTTGAAAATACCTCACAGCGGGCTTATATATTAAAGTAATGAAGCCACCAATGTCAAAGCTGGCAATTTTCTTAGTGTCTTCGGGGCTTTTTGCCCTGAGTTATGTTGAGTCATCCAATGGGCTTGAAACGCCTGCCCTGGATGGAGGTCCAGTTGAAGTTGAGCTTGCAGATGTGAATCTCGACGGAAATCCCGATCTGGTTTCCGTGGGCGATCACGGATCTCCTTACGTGAACACACAGGAACACGGTATCATGGTCTGGTTCGGCGACGGGACGGGCAACTGGGCGGTCTATCAGACGGGGAACTTCGGCTACGGAGGGGTGGCTGTGGGCGATGTCGATAACGACGGATATCCCGATGTGGGCTATGCAGTTCACCACAACTGGGGCTCGGGGAATTTTGGCGATCAGCTTATAGAGGTGGCTCTCGGTGACGGCAGCGGCCAGAACTGGACGCCCTACGACGACGGACTGGCTTCTAACGGCGAGGAGTGGGGCATGTTCGGAATAGATTTCGCCGATGTCGACAGCGACGGCGATCTGGATCTCGGGGCCAATTCTTTCGGGTGTTGTGACGGCCTTCACATATATTTTAACCTCGGAGACGGAACCTGGATCCAGAGCTGGGGTTTCAACGGGGGGAATTCCGGTGAATATTTCGTTTTCGGAGACATAAATGGCGATGGAAATCCCGATTTCGCCGCCGAGAGGGAAGACAATGTGGTATACATAGGTGACGGAGCCGGGAACTTCCTATCGGCCAATGGCAACCTGCCGGGAGGGATAGGCGGCCTGGATCTGGGCGACGTGAACAACGACGGCAGGGACGACATCTCTTTCTGCAACGCGTCCGGTGGGGTGGAGGTGTGGCTTTACGAAGAGGACGGTAACTGGATACCGGCCAGTGATGGACTGCCGGGATCTGGCGATTTCTCGCTCACGCAGCTCTACGATATGGATCACGACGGCTTTGCCGATCTCGTGGCCTTTGAACCGGGCACGGTGAAGGTCTGGCTCGGAAACGGAGGAAGTAGCTGGTCCCAGGCTGCTGCCATTGCTGTTCCAAACGGCGGTTCCCCGATCTTTCTCCGGGTGGGCGGTGACGGCGACCACAACGGTTATCCCGATATAATCCTTGTGGACAGAGAGGGGTCCTTCTGGAATTACAGAAATCATCTGAGGTTTTTCAGGGAGTCCTCCGATCCCGATGAGCTCGAGATATTCCCTTATGCCCCGGGGCCGGGAAGGAAATTGAAGGGGGGATCCGTTAGGTTTATCCGGTGGACGTCAGAGGTCCCGGGAGACGAATCATATGTGAAGCTTGAGCTGTCGGTTTCAGGCCCTGATGGTCCCTTTGTATCCATTGCCGACTCCCTTCCGGATAACGGGGTTTACCAGTGGATCGTCCCTCAGGTTAATTCCTCGAACTGTTTTATCAGATACACGTTGATATCAGGGACCGATACTGTTTCTGCGCTGTCAAGGGGGGCTTTCACTATCATGTCCTCGACGGGAATCGGCGAGGCGGGGGGCGAACCGATTCCAGGCGGATTCCTCGAGGTTTATCCTGCAAGAGGCGGTCTGTGGATCTCCTACAACGTGAGGAAGGATGGGAGAATCGAACTCTTCTCGGCACAGGGCAGATCTCTAGGCGTCATAGCCCACAGTTTGAGGGGGAAGGGCGTCTTTTTCTGGGATGCCGTAAGGGAAGGGGAATGCCTTCCTTCCGGAATCTATTTTCTCGGGCTGCGAGACGGCGGGAATTTCTTCGTGAAGAAATTTTTCTGGTTTAGATTAAAAGAGGGGAGTTTAAAATGAACTACAAAAAAGTGGGGCTCTTCTTTCTGATTGGATTGTCTCTCCTTATGACGGCCTGCACCCAGGTAACGGGAAAAAGTGAGAAACCCCTCGTGGTTTTCGACAGGAAGGGCGGGTTCATCGGCTACAATCAGAGGCTCGTTCTCTATCAGAGCGGTCAGGCAGTTTATCGCGATCTAAAGAGCGGTACGGAAGAGTGGTTCAAGGTGAGGGATGATGAGGTGGCGGAGATACTGGAGCTGATAGGGCAGTCGGGTATCCTCACCGGTGACTTTCCCAGAAAGGAGGTTTATCCCGACGACATTTACTTCAACATCACCGTCAACTGGGCCAACGTCAGCAAGACGGCGTTTCTGAAATACAGAACCCTCAAAGGGCCTCTGAGGCAGCTCGTGGATAGGCTGAATGATATCCTGGACAAAAGGGCCTGGCCGCGGCTGAATCCCTGATCAGTCGAAAACGCGGCGGCTCAAGATCTTTATCTCGCCACTTCGAAGGCTAATCGTGGGAAGGGAAAGGGTAATATAGCTTCCGTTCGTCTTCCTGACGCGTAGCTCCGGGGAATAGGAACCGGGATCCAGTTCCATGTAGCCGACCATTATCGTCTGGGGAAGCCCAAGCCATGAACGGGTATCCGCCCTCTCTGTCGTGTAAGTGAAAATATTCACCAGTTTCCCGACAATGAGGCCCAGGAATTCTGCCTCTTTCTTTGATTTTTTCTTTTTCCTCGCGTACTTTTCTGTTTCTTCCCGAGCTTTTTTGTACGCCAGGTACTTGGCCGTCGCTCTCAGAGTGGCCTTAGCTATTTCCCTCGCCTTTTTGTCCTCGAGGTTTTTGATGGCAATGGCCTGTATGTCTTCCATAGTCCTCAGCTCAGCCTGCAGGTTATCCGCAAGCAGCGCGGCCGAGACGACAGGTATGGGGCTCGGCTCGTAGTAAGAAAAGGCAACCCGGACGAGATATGTGTCGTTCTTCTCCCTTATCGGTATCTCGATGAAGTCTTCCTTCTTCCCGGGCATCTTTCCACATTCTAAAAGCACTATAAGCAGTCCCTTTCCCATGGATGCAGGTTCGATCCCCGGATATCGGGAGCTTATCTCCTCGTAAACCTCGTAAACTCCAGAAAGCTTCGCCGTTAGAAGGAGCCTTTTTATCAGAAACTCAGGCGGCTCAAGGCCGTAAAACTTCCGATAGTCCTCGTAGCTTTCCAGGGCCCTCCTGTAAGAAACGAGAGCGTCGTTGTATTCTCCTCCCATCTCGTGAAAAACGCCCGAAAGGAATTCCATGAAAGCGTCGCTTCTGTAAACATTCTTGTGCTCATAATGCGAATTCAGGTAGGCAAGTTTTTCGTCGGTCCGCCTCAGTTCGACAAGCGCGTCTTCTCTTTTGTTCAGATAAAGGTAGTTCAGGGCCTTGTAGTAATTTATAAGCACATCTTCAAAATCTTCTCCCCTGTACGGCTTCACGTTTTCGCTTGTAAGCAGGGATGCAGCTTCCTTTGTGAGGGAATGGGTGTAGAGCTCTTCCCTGAGGCGCTCTGCCCTTTCAAGTTCGATGTTGGAAGCCTCGTATCGGCCCGCATAGTGGAGGATGAGCCCTTTCTCCAGATGGTACAGGAGCTCCCCTGGCTTCAGTTTCTTGTCGATTTCCTCGAGTGCCCTTTCGTACTCGCCGTTTTCGAGGTAATAGAGTGCCCTGCCGATCTTCAGCTCGTAGCGTGGAGCGCATCCTATCGCGATCAGAAGGGCTGCTAAAAGAGGGTTCAGGCGTTTTTTCAGAATCCCAGCGTGCTCCTTTTGATGTATTTCTTGATCTTTTTCTCGCCGATCCAGACTTTCTGGTTTGTCTCTATATCGATGAGCTCGAGCGCAGTCTGGTAGAAGACCACCTTTTTATTGCCTTCCCTGTCAATTATGCTCTCTATGGATCCCACCAGCATGTAATCGGCACCGAGTTCGTTTCTCATCCTCTTTCTCGTTTCAGGCGAGGCCCATTCCTCCTGTTCTTCCCTCTCGCTTCTCAATCCGAGCCTCTGAGCAGCATCGGCCACCACTGCCACTTTTCCCGAGTTTATGAAGGCTCTCTCGAGGTCCTTCACAAAAGTCCCTGTGGCGATGTGTTCCGTGGTCTTGTTCCTTATGTTACCGACGATCACCACAGGTTTCCTGCCCTTTGAGGTGAGGAATTCCGAAAGCCACGGGTGGTTCAGGCAATCGTTTATCATGGCTTCGGCCACGAGCCTGGAGTCGGTATCGTTCCATCTGCCGGAGAGGTCGATCGTCTCCTCGACGTCGATCCTTTTGACTTTCTTCGCAGAGCACGAAAGCAGAAACAGCGCCGAAAAAACGACCGCAAGTGTTAAAGCCTTCCTCATTTTTCCCTCCTTTTCACGGGTTTCAATAAATTTAAAGTCCGTCGCCCACGCGTTCAAGACAGCTTTTGGAAGTAATGGATGATGCCCTTTATAATCAACCGTGTTAAAAGGAGCGGAAAGTTGGAGGTTAATGTAGCGCGTTTTGGGCTTGTGTTTTATTTCCTGTATTTCCTGTGGGGGCGGCGGGGCCTCCTTCTGGCCGGGGCAGTCCTTAATTTTCTTTATTTTCCCTTTCTTTTCGTGAATCTCAGGGCCCTGGTCCTTCCCGGGCTCCGCGAGCTCCTGGCGGTGACAGCCCTCCTTTTTTCCGTTTTGCTTTACTTCAGGAGGAAGGGCACGCTTTTTATGAGGTTTCTGCCCATGCTGATCCTTTCCCTCTCTCTTGTCCTGACAGAGGGCGGATTGCATTCTCCCATGGATTTCATTCCCGAAAGGAACCTTTTCATTCTGTTTTTCGGCGCCGCCCTTTCCTTTTTTCTCATGATGGGGTCCCTTTCCCTGGACCGCGTGCTCGGAGGGGCAGAGGAGCCCGGTGAATTCGATAACTATTCGAGATATGGCCTTTTCTTCCTCGGATTTTCGCTTATATTCGGGGGGATATCCGACCTGCGTATCCACGGTTCTCCCTTTTTGTGGGATCCGAGGGTTCTCCTCGTTGTGGGCCTCTTTCTCTATTATGCGACTCTGCATAGATTGAGTTTTAACGGAAGATCAGGGTTAATACGTCACTACCTCTATGTCTTCGGGATTTTGATTCTCGCCTACGCGTTGCTCGGGGCCCTTTACTCACCGGTCAGTTACAGGTTGATATGAGGAAGCTTGCGCTGTTTTCAGGGATTGCCTTGAGCCTGCTCTTTCTGGCGGGACCCCTACTATTGTCCCTGATGCCGGAATTTTACGTCAATAATCAGTTTTCCGGCAGCATTCTGAACTTTCCCTGGGAGGGCTTTTCTCTGTCGCTTTTTGCAGTCCTGCTATTCATGTTATCCACGTTTCTCTCCATCTCCCTTCTTTACCTCTGTTTAAGGTCCCGGGCACGCCGATTTGCACGAGTAAGCCTCTGCCTCGGGCATCTGGCCGTGACTCTGGCTCTCGTGGCCTTTGCCATGAATTCCCTCAGATCCGATGATATCAGCTATCACATGATAAGCGGGGAGGGCGAGAGGATAGGAGGTGCGAAGTTCAGACTGGTAAAGATCGAGCCCATAAGGGCGAAAGGCTCTCTCATAAAGAACGTCCGTGTGACCCTTAACGTTGATGACAGCTTGAATTTCAGGGTCGAGTACGGGCGGCCTTTTGCTCTCAAGGGCAGGCGCTATTTTCTCGGCGATTTCGGCTATATCACTAGCGGGGTTCGTCTGACGGTCGGAGGCGAACCGGTTTTCCTTCACATGGGAGAGATTTTCAGGGGCGATGGGGTGGAGGTGGGACTGATCGCCGTCGAATTCAGGGACTCCCTCCCTCTGGCAAGGTTAAGCGTGAATGGAGAAGAAGTAACCCTCGCCCGGGGTGAGGCTTATGAAGGGGCTGATCTCATTTTCGATGGCGTGGAGAGGGTTCAGGTAGTAGTGTTGAGGTCTGCGAGAAACTATAACCTGAAGCTTTACGCCGCTTCGGGGGTACTGCTTTCTTTGTCGCTTCTCTTTTCGCTTCTACCTTAATCTGGACCTGAGGCGCCTTTCAGGAGATGTCCTGAGAACAGATTGATCTCTGTGAAGTCGAGGTCCAGGAAAGTAAGTTGAACTTTTCAATTATATGTCGATCTCGCGGGGATCGTATCTCAGAGCCCGTGCCTTGACAGGGTGAGGTTAAAAGTAGCAAAATTTGTGCTTAAATGAACCGGAGGTAAAAAATGGAGATTTTGAGGGACCTTTTGAAGGAGAACAAAACGAGAATTCTGTTTCTCGTCGCCGACGGCATCGGCGGTGTGCCTCATCCCGATTATGGAAATAAAACGGAGCTTGAGTACGCAAAAACTCCTAATCTCGACGAGCTTGCGGCGAGATCCGTCACGGGCCTGACGATACCCGTTGACCACGGGATCACTCCCGGAAGCGGCCCGGCGCACCTCTCGCTTTTCGGCTACGATCCGGTCAAACACAATATCGGCAGGGGCGTCCTGGAGGCTCTGGGCATCGGGTTCAAGCTCGAGAAGAACGACGTGGCCATAAGGGGCAACTTCTGCACCCTGGGCCCCGACGGCCTTGTCCTCGACAGGAGAGCCGGCCGAATTCCCACAGAGGAATCCGGGGAAATCGTGAAGAAACTGCAGGAAGCCATAAAGGAGATCGACGGTGTCCAGATAATCTGGAGGCCAGGAAAGGAACACAGGTTCGTCCTGGTGTTGCGCGGAGAAGGCCTTTCCGACAGAGTGGTCGAGACCGACCCCCAGAAGGAAGGGAAGCCCCCTGTGGAGCCCGAGCCCCTCGAGGAGGATGCCAGGAAGACTTCGGAAGTACTGAAAAAATTGATATCCAGGGCAAAAGAGATCCTGAAAGATGAGAAAAAGGCCAACTTCATCCTCCTGAGGGGATATGCAAAGCCGCCCGAACTCGTTCCCTTCCCAGAGAAATACGGTCTCAAGTCCCTTTCGCTTGCCTATTATCCCATGTACAAGGGGCTCACCAGGCTTCTGGGGATGGACACCCCTGACGTGGGCGATAGCTTTGAGGACGTGATTAAAGCTTACAGGGAGATGGGAGGAGAATACGATTACGTTTACCTGCACTACAAGGACACCGATAAGGCGGGCGAAGACGGCGATTTTCTGAAAAAAGTCGATCGGATCGAAAATCTCGACAGGCATCTGCCCGAGATACTTGGTCTCAAGCCCGATGTGATCGTCGTCACCGGGGATCATTCGACCCCCTCGCTGCTGGCCGGTCACTCCTGGCACCCCAACCCTACGATTCTCTACTCGCCCCATGCCGGCGCGGATGACGTTCACATATACACAGAAAGGGCCTGTAAGAGGGGCTATCTTGGGATCATCCCCGCCATGAAGTTGATGCCCCTGGCCCTGGCAAATGCTCTCAGGCTGAAGAAATTCGGAGCTTAGAGGCTATTTTCGATCGCAGAAAGGGTGAGATTCACAGGTCAAACTGTCAGGTGTTGGGGGAGATAGTTAGATTAATTAAAAAGCTTTCCGAAGCCCCGTTCAGGCATTCAGCAACCTCACATGGGGGAGATAGTCAGTCTAATCAAGAAGCGCCCCCGAGAGGATTCGAACCTCTGGCCTGCGGTTTAGGAAACCGCCGCTCTATCCTACTGAGCTACGGGGGCACTGAAGTTTCCGCCGGCGATAATTTTGCCCCAAAACCCATTTTCTGTCAAGGGGGCCTACGCTTTCAGCCGAAACTCCTCGAGCGTTGCTGTCCCGTAAGCCTGGGAACGGGCTGTTAAATCTTTAGGAAGTAGCACTGAAAGGTGAAGTGCCGTTTATCTGGGAGAGTAAGGCATTATAACTGAATTGCCGGAATGGGAGGGGATCCGGAAAATGCCGGTATTTTTTGCCGGAATCCTTCGCCGGGAGCCATCGTTAGAAATCGGCGGCGGTCCGATTTATAATTAAAAAAGAGCGGAGGTTGAGATGGAAGCTATCCTTATCACAGTGGGAGATGAAATTCTCGGAGGCCAGATAGTCAACAGGGATTTCGCCATTGTATCGAGGAAGTTGTCTGAAAGGGGCGTGTCGGTGATAAAAGAGGTAACCGTTCCTGACAGAAAGGAAGATATTTCCGAAGAAATCAAAAAGGCCCTCGAAGTTGCGGATCTCGTCCTAACCAGCGGAGGCCTCGGTCCAACCCCCGACGATGTGACGCGGGAAGCCGTGGCCGAAGCCCTCGGCAGAAAATTGGTTTTTTCGAAGGAAGTGTACGATAAGGTAATCCGCCGCCTTGAGGAATGGGGCCTGTCGGTCAAGGACGCCCACAAGAAATACGGTTTCGTTATCGAGGGGTTTGAGGTAATCGATAACGATGCCGGGCTTGCTCCAGGGATGATGGGCGATGTAAACGGGAAGAAGATACTCATTTTACCGGGGCCCCCCAGAGAACTGGAGAGCGTGCTCGACAGGGTTCTGGATCGGATCGCCGGCCCTGTCTCGGAGAAGTCTCTCTCGAGGAGGATAAAGACCTTCGGCCTCAGGGAAACGGAGATCTACGAGCTCCTGAACCCGCTGAGGGATGTGCTCGAGCCCCTGGGATACTACCCCTCGATCTACGGGGTTGAGATCGAGATACGGGCGTCGGGAGACACCGGGGAGGCCGAAGATAAGCTTCGCTTCAAGGAGGAGAAGATACGGGAGGTTCTCGGCGACAATGTCTACGGCGTCGACGGTGACACTCTGGAGGCAGTTCTGGGCAGGATTCTGAGGGAGAAAAAGCTCACGCTCGCCACGGCCGAGTCCTGCACCGGAGGGCTTGTGGGCAACCTGATTACCGATGTGCCGGGCAGCTCTGACTATTATCTGGGCGGTGTCGTCGCCTATCACAATGACGTGAAGATGAAGCTCCTCGACGTATCGGAGGCGACCCTGAGGGAATTCGGGGCGGTGTCGGAACCCACTGCGCGCCAGATGGCCGAGGGCGTGAGGAAGCTCATAGGAGCCGATGTGGGACTGTCCACGACGGGCATCGCGGGACCAACTGGCGGCACTCCGGAGAAGCCCGTGGGCCTCGTTTACATGGCCGTGGCCCTGGAGGGTAAAACCCGCGTCATAAAGCGGATTTTCAGGGGAAACAGGCTTGAGGTGAAGAAACAGAGCGCCTACACGGTTATCGATCTGGCACGTAGAGAGATACTCTCGGGGAAAAATGAATAAGGTAAGGGCACACGTGATAATAAGGGGTTTCGTTCAGGGAGTGGCCTTTCGCTACTATACCTGGAGGCTTGCCAGAAGCCTCGGGGTGAAAGGTTGGGTCCGGAATAACCCCGACGGGACCGTAGAGGCGGTTTTCGAGGGGGACGAGGATGCCGTCAGGGAGATGCTCAAGTTCTGCCACGAGGGCCCGCCCAGCGCGAGGGTTGACGGCGTGGATGTGAATTATGAACCCTATAGAGGGGAATTCGATGATTTTTCCATAACGGGCTGAAGCTGCCCGCAGGTTTTAAAATTAACAGGGGTGGTTGTTTTGGGGACGTTCCTGAGGCGCTGTATCCTTCGGGCGCTGGAGCAGGTCAGGGATGTCCTCGCCCCCCTGCTTATCACCGGCGAGACAGGTACCGGAAAGGAGGTCCTCGCTAAGGCCCTTCACGAGAAGCTCCGTCCTGGAGAATTCGTGCATTTTGACTGCGCAGGCCTGCCCGAGCCCCTTTTTGAATCTGAGCTCTTCGGCTACAAAAAGGGTTCATTCACAGGTGCCTATTTCGACAAGAGGGGGCTCGTGGAACTCGCCGATGGGGGAACGCTTTTCCTCGATGAGATAGGTGACCTCCCGCTACATGTTCAGTCGAAACTGCTGAGGGTCCTGCAGGATGGGAAATTCCGCAGGATCGGTGAGGTCAAGGAGAGAAGATCGAGCTTTTTCCTGGTCGCCGCCACAAACGTCGATCTGCGCAGTCTCGTCGAGGCGGGAAAATTCAGGAAAGACCTGTATTTCAGGCTCAAGGGCAGGCGCGTGCATCTTCCGCCCCTCAGGGAGACCCCCGGCGATATCCTGCCGCTTTTAGTTGGGTTCCTCGGAGAAATGGAAAAGCGCCCCGAAATAACGACCGAGGCCCTGGGTATCCTGCTATCTTACTCCTGGCCAGGAAATGTCAGGGAACTCCGCCATTTCGCTTCCATTTTGCCGGGAGAGGGAGAGCTTAATTCCCGGAACTTTCCCTACGATTTTCTCGAGGGCGGCAGTGCATACGAGAACTCACGGGGCCATCTGACGTTGAAAAAACGGCTCGAGGCCATCGAAAAGTCGATGATAGAGGATATGTTGAGGAAGGGTGCCACGATAAAGGAGATAAGCCGCGAACTGGAGAAGTCGGAAGTTCAGACACGGCGAATACTCAAAAAGCTGGGTATCGACCTGAAGGCCAACAGGAAACGTTGAGACTCCGTGAGATGCGCTTTTTATGAGGTTATTGCGGAGGACATGTGCCCTCACCTATTACGAACGTAAATCGGAGATCGAGCTTTTGTTTCTCTAATGCAGGCCCCGTAAAAGGGCCGATGTTTCTCATTATCGAACATTTGGAGGCTGATAGGATTTTCAGATTTGAATTTTTTAAATACCAAAAAGCGGGCCAGATTTACCCGGTCATATCAAAACAGAAGCTGTTATTCCTTTCAAAAATGAACGGAATGAATTTTGATCTTCCTGAGCGTCAATGAGATAAGAAGAAGGCAGAAAATGGCAATCCCTTTGCACTTATACACGCGGGTTCTTAAAAACAAACGAAGGAGGGGATCGAGATGCCGGGATATGTGATGGACATAAAGCCGATATGCCCCGGCTGCCTGATGTGTAGCACCTGCAGCCCGACGCAGCTTCTGGTCATAGGGGTGGCGGCTCTGATGGTTCTGGCACCTAAATAAATGCGGGGACGGGGGGCGGAGCGAAGCTCCGCCCCCCGTCGACAAAAAATCTGGGGAGGTGTGGAGGTTGATTCCAAAACTCATAAACATACGTCCCAAAAGTTCTGAGGATAATGGGCATGTGGGCTCACGGGGAACATCGGTTCCCCGTAATCTGCTTACGCCTGAAAACAGAGGCAGAGTCTACCTCCATCTGAAAACAGAGACAGAGTCTGTTTTTGCCTGAGAGCGGAGGGAAACCGATCGGCCATCGTTCTTTGAAGTGCAGATTTTAAGTCGATTTGGGGCAAAAACATCAGGAGAGGTGATCTCGATGATAAATTTGTCCAAAGAAGACTTCCTTTCCAGCTATATATCGCTGGATCCTTCTCTGGAGATGCACCTGACGCCAGAGGGTGCTTATCTAATAGAGAAGGGCAAAATGAAGGGAGCGGTGAACAATGCCGCTGTCGATCTCTTTCTTCTTGCTGACGGCACGAGGCGAGTAAAGGATGTCATAGAAGGAAGTGATATCCTTCAGAGAATTTCAGGCAAAGGGGACCTCGAGGGGGTTCTTGATTTCCTGAGGACCGCGGAGATCAAAGGTGATATTCGCTTGTATCCATTCCCGCTCAAAACGTACAATAGAATCACAGGCAGTCGGGAGCATTATCTGCCCATTCACCTTATGGTCGAGCTCACATACAGGTGTAACCTGGCGTGCAAGCATTGTTATGTCGGGGGCCTCAGGGCGGAGGGGGAGTTAAGTGCTGACGAGATAATTTCATACCTCGCGGAGTTCTCGAAGAAAGGCGTGAGGGTGGTCGAACTGACGGGCGGGGAGCCCACGGTCAAGCCGGGATTTGAGAGGATTTTAAAGGAGAGTTTTGACCTTTTTGACGAGGTAGCACTTCTGACAAACGGATATCGTTTATCCGAAGCTGTTCTCGACATTCTGCGAGAGAACAGGGAGAGGTGCTATGTCAACGTCAGTCTCGATTCCTGGAAGCCTGAATTTCACAATGCATTTCGGGGCAGGGAGAATGCCTTCGAGAATACCACCGAAGCTATAGCCAGACTCGCCGCGGAAGGGATTAATGTCCGGGTTGCCATGAGCATCACGCGGGAGAACATGGCCGACCTCGAGAAGACTTTTCTCCTCGCAATGGAGCTCGGTGCCACTTCCTTTTCCTGGTCGCCGGTCACCCCCTTTGGACTCGGTGAAGAGGTTGCCGATCTCTCGCTTTTCGGCAATCCCGAATTTCAGAAGCTATCGCTTTACATGGTAGGCCGTTACGGTGACAGGATAGCCTTGATCGAAGGGGAAGGCCAGGATTTATTGAGCCAGCTTGGGAACTGTGGTCTCGGGTGGAAGAGTGCCGTGATGGATTCCCATGGCAGGCTGCGTCCCTGTCCTTTTCTCGATTCAGGGCGATATTCTTTCGGTGACCTCAGGAGAGAAAGCATCGATGACATTTTCGGGAAGGATGTGATATTTGCCTTTCGGGAGATAAAGGCACCGGATATGGATAAATGCAAGGGGTGTCCTCTTAAACTTTTCTGCAAAGGCTGTGTTGCCAAGGGGATCAAAATGGCCAGTGAAAGACCTGATTGCCTCTGGAGAGAAGATAACGACGCTCATCAGAGGATTTTGAGATTCTTCGGGAGAGGGGATCAGGCCGATGAGCTGCCCACGTCGTCGGGGATCTGGGGTTCGCACCTGGAAAGCGGAGACTGAACTGTGGTTTTTCGATTGGAGGGGTAAAATGGCAAAGAGACCTGGTAATGCCTGATACTGGGAGCGAAAGGATCGGAGGATAGGCGAGATGTAGTTCTTTCCATATGTGAGATTATGGAGGGTTAAGCAAATGTGGGCTGCTGGAGGAATTTCAAAGAACCTTTTTGGGAGTTATAAAACTCGGGAGTGAAAATGCGTGGAAATAAGCCAGGTGAGGGGAGTGAGAGGGAAATCAATAGGCTGTAAAATTAATTTTTTCGAAGCGGTTGGCCTCACTTTGGAAGAGCCAGTTTCGACAGGCAATTAGCAAAAAGGGAGGTGTAGATGGTGTTTATGTGTTTACTTCTGGCCTTCAGCATTTCGGGCCAGTTCGAGCTCAAAAAGCCTGTCCTCGGACTGGGAACTGCTGGAGAACACCTTATA